>JASFYZ010000044.1:0-10301 GCA_045046665.1 Desulfobacterium sp. | reverse complement strand
GCCTTTTTTCTCAATGGCCTTGTCCAGGGCTTCCTGGAGTGAGGCAAACGGTCGGATAAGAAGCTTTTCAATGATCTCTGGCTCCACATCGGTCACGGCCCACATCTCGGCCCAGATTCCGATCTCTGCCATTTTGGCGGCCTTGTGGTAGCCCAGCTTATACCCCTTTTTAATGGTGTCAAGCACCTCCTGGGGGGTGGCGCAGCTACCCAGGAGATCGGCAAAGGCCTTGCCGCCGATGCCGCAGCGGCACTTGGCCACCAGGATCATAATCCCGTTCTCCTTCAGGGCAAGTTTGGCATTGTCAATGCCCTTTTGTGCCTGGTAGAGATCAATGTCACCGGGGAATTTGACCACGGAGACTACAATGTCGGCCTTCTCCTTGATCGGAACGGCAAACACCTCGTTGGCCTTGTCAATTGCCGCCATAAAAGAGTCATGGATATCGCCAGCGGTGACGGCATAGATGCCGTGGTCCTTGTCAAGCACCGTCATGATGGCAAAGATTTCCTTTTTCACCACCTTGAGTGCATCCACCATGTCCTCGTGGACCGGGTTGCCCTCAAGGGCCAGGGCCCGGGCTTCCGGGACCAGCGCCAGTTTATGGTTCTGCTCAATGGTGTTGAAGCCTGCGATCCCTGGCAAAAAGGATTTTCTTCCGCCGGTGTAGCCTGCAAAGTAGTGGGGCTCCACGGATCCGATGATGATGATCTTATGGGCTTCCACCCCGGCCTTGTTGACGTACATCTCGGTGCCGTTGGAACTTTTCCCCAGAAAGACCATATCTTCGGACTTTTTGGCATCATGGACAAGGATGTTGTCCTTGATCTTTTCATAATGATCGCCAAAAATCTGAATATACTCTTCATGGGTCGGGCCCCGATGGGCACCTGTTGCAATGATGAACTTAACCGGAAGATGGGCCAGTTTATTATAGATGACGTCCATCACCAATTTGGTGGGGGTGGGCCGGGTGGCGTCATTGACAATGACCAAAACATCCCTGGCATCTGCCAAAAAATCCGTGATGCTCGGGCTGTTGACCGGGAGGTCCAAGGAGTGATTAAGGAGCATTCCAGGCTCATTTATCTCCACTTCATTGGCTTCGAGGAAACTCGTATCAAGCTTATCACTTATGGTTGCGGTTTTTTCTCCCTCTTTTCCGTAGGGAACCTTTATCTGCATGATTGTTTCCTTATCTGTTGTTTAAGGGGCCAAGTTTGTTCACTGTTTCCATGAACGTGTCAATGGCGGCCTGGAATCCTGTCTTGTCACCATGGGCGATTTGCACCACCTGGAGCCGGTTTTCATCTATATCCATCTCTTTGAGAAGTCCTCGAAGGGCTGCCACATGGCTCTTTGCTTTGACATTGCCGTCGTGCTCGCAATCCCCGTCCGGGCAGCAGGCCACCAGCACGCCCCAGGCGTTCTGGAGAAACGGTTCCAGAAGCAGGGGTTTTTCCAGCCGACCGCCGCACATGTTGATCAGGATCTTGTACTCGGGAGCCACTGCCGGGTCCATGGTTGAGGATTGAAAATCCGGGTAATAGGACCAGTTACAGCCCAACACGATGGCCTTGGCATTATCCTTTTTAAGAAAGGTGCCGATCTCCCTGTTAAGGGAGGGGCGATCTGTGCCGTAGCTCACGCTGGTGCTAACTGCCTGGTTAGGACAGACATCCACGCAAATACCGCAACTCTGACACTTAACCATGTCGGTGACGATCTTACCATCGACAAATGCCCGTGCCTCATGGGGACAGGCCCTGACGCAGGCAAGGCAGGCGGCGCAGTCTGTGTTGGTAACCGAGGTTGTGCCAGGGGTCTCAAACTCAGTGCCCTGAAAATCACGTTTAGCGTCGGTAATAATATCTATGAGGGGTACGCCACCTGAACAGGCGGCAACGCACCGACCACAGTAAAAACAGGAAGAAAGTTTGTTTGCAATATAGGTTGAGGGCTCCAGCTTTCCTGAGAGCAGCCCATAGACCATGATCATTTTGGCCCGTGGGGCGTCGGATTCCCATCGCGTGTCTTTGAAAACCGGGCAGTGTTCATAACAGTAGCCGCAGCGAATACAGCTATCCAGGTTGGCTTTCCATTTATCAAGGTTTTTTGTTTCAAACGGTCGTGTTTCCATCAAGGTGACTCCATTTACGTTCAATGTCAATATCAGGCAATCGTGTACCTTAGGTCTGTTGCTGTTACCCAGTCTTCAGGGGCATCCATCAGCTTACCGGGATTAAGGATATTATTGGGATCAAAGGCTTTTTTGATATTTCTCATCAGGTTCAAGCTGTCCTTTTTTTCCGCCTTAAATGCCGGTGCCTTTGATATACCGATGCCGTGTTCTGCCGATGTGGTTCCCTTGACCGAACGGACATATTCGTAGATTTCTGCAACCGCTTTTTTTGCCGATTCCCACTGATCCTTGCGGGTGGGCTCCATCAGAATCTTGGTGTGCATACACCCTGAACCGCAATGGCCATAGGCGGTCATGATGATGTTGTTCCTATCTGCAATCTCATGAATCTTATTTGCTGTTTCAGCCATTTTAGAGTAAGGAACAGCCATGTCATCTGCAAGGGAGGTACTTGAGAGCACGTCGCTGAACTTTGAGAGTGCGGGAAACAATTTTTTTCTGCCCATGAATATTTTGGCCCGTTCCTTAGCATCATAACTGCTGGTGAGCCCTTTGCCGTTGTGCTTTCCACACACCTTCTGCATGACGTTGATCTGATAGTCCACAGCTTCCTTTACCATGTCGTCGGCCTCGTAGAGAAGCACCGCCTCCACCTCGGGAAGTCCCAGGTCCATGGTTTTATTCACGGCTTTGATGGCAACGCTGTCAACCAGTTCCAGCATGGATGGCACAACCCCGCTTGCCATGATCTCCGCAATGCTTTCGCCTGCATCCTCAAGGCTGTCAAAATTGGCCATGCCAAGGCACCTGAATTTTGGGATGGGCACAAAACTCAAGGTGGCTTCCACCACGACCCCAAGGGTACCTTCGGATCCAACGATGAGCTTGTGAATCTGGTAGCCTGTGGCCTCCACCCGTGTTCTTGCCCCAAGGGTGACAAGGCTTCCGTCCGGCAGTACCACCTTCAGGCCAAGTACGCTGTCTCGGGTGGCCCCGTATTTCACAGACCGCACACCGCTTGCGTTGTTTCCGATTTCGCCGCCGATGGTGGCAATCCTGCTGGAGGCAGGGGTGGGGGGATAAAAGACCCCAAAAGGTTTGAGTGCGGAGTTCAGATCGTCATCCACAACGCCAGGCTGAACCCTGCAAAAAACATCCGAAGGGTTGATTTCAAGAATTTTGTTCATCCGCTTCATGTCCATGGTGATACCCCCCTGTATCGCCACGGTCTGTCCGCACATTCCAGAGCCTCCACCCCGGGTGATCACGGGGATTTTTTTCTCATTTGCAAACGCCATGATCTGTTGAACCTGTTCAGTATTTTTCGGTCTTACCACCACCCAGGGGGTGGCAGTGTGAACCGAGGAGTCTGAACCGTAAATAAAGAGATCTGCCGGATCACTCTTTACATTTTCTTCTCCAACAATATTTTTAAGCATGGGTATATCGATTTTTTCCATTACCCTTCTCCTTAATTATCTTTGCCCATATGAATGTTAAACCTCAGGTCTTGGCAATACGCCTGCACGTTCTGCAATTTCAGGAACCTTGTGCTCCCACTCGATGGCCATGAGATGAACCCCGGAAACACCTTTCATCTCTTTGAACTCCTGAATCTGCTCACATGCGATTTTAATGCCCTCATCGGCCACCATTTTCTTGTCAACACCCTGGAGCCGTTTGATAATCTCTTCGGGGACATCCATGCCCGGCACTTTTTTCTGCATATATCTGGCCATACCAATACTCTTCATGGGGGTCACCCCGGGAAGGATGTAAACCTTTTCCGTCAATCCCATGTCATTGGCCTGGCGAATCCATTCACGGATTTTGGGCATATTATACACACACTGGGTCTGGATAAAATCAGCACCGGCGGCAACCTTTTTGGCCAGACGATGGACACGCCATTCAAAGGGCTCTGCAAAGGGGTTGGCCGCTGCACCGATGAACATTTTAGGGGGAACGTCAATGTCGGCACCTCCCAAAAACTTGCCTTCATCGCGCATCTTTTTTACCATGTAAAGGAGCTGCATGGAATCAATGTCAAAGACCCCTTTGGCCTGGGGATGATCCCCAAAGGTCTGGTGATCTCCTGACAGACAAAGCATGTTATGGATACCATGGGCATAAGCCCCGAGAATATCGGCCTGCATCGCCAGACGGTTTCTGTCCCGGCATACCATCTGGAAGTTCGGTTCAACCCCCTCTTGCATGCAGATCATGGATGCGGCCCAGCTGGACATTCTGACCATGGCGGTTTGGTTGTCCGTAATATTGGCCATATCCACCATGCCTTTGAGATGTCTTACCTTCTCCCGAAGGGCCTCCACATTGGCTCCCCTTGGTGGCCCCACCTCCCCGGTGAAGGCAAAATGTCCGGCCTCGAGTACTTTTTCCAGATTACTTCCTGATTTCATATTAATTTCTCCCTGAATATTTAAATATGGTTCATCACCGGATTATTTTAAACCACGGGCTTTAACACGGGCTTCGTAGCCTGGCTGAATCACTTTTCGAGGTCTTTGATTACTCCAGTCATTGGGAGGAGACAGTTTAATGATCTGATCCAAACGACCCTGGGCCGCCAGCCGCTCATAGATCTGAAACCATGCACAGGGCTGTTCGGGATCAATCTCACAGGACCCTTGGTTGGTGCCGCCGCAGGGACCGTTGAAAAGGCCCTTGGCACACAGGGTCACAGGACAGATACCGCCCGTCATATCCAGAACGCAATCGCCACAGGCCCGGCATTTCTCCTCGTACCAGCCCACATCCAGATTTACACCGATAAAACTGGTGTTCACTGCTGGCAGCACCGGTTTGTCCGGAAATCGCTGGGCCAGGAATTGGACCCCTGCACCACAGGCCATGGAGAGAAAGGCATCATACTCCCCTGCTTTGCTCTCCAGTTCGTCAAGGAATTCCATGTCACACTGACGCTCCACTGTTTCTGCGCCAAATTCAATGTCTTTCCCGCCAAAGGCCAGAGTCAGCTCGGCATTCAATGTTTCAACTTCCTTGGACCCGCCAGCCAGACATACGGCCACACAGGTACCACATCCAACGGTCAGGACTTTTTTATAGCCTGACACCATATTTTTGATCTCGTCAAAGGGTTTTCTTTCCGCAACAATCATGAATACTCCTATAATATATGTTGCAACCCACCCCGAATCGGACACAAAAAATTGTGCCTGATTCAGGGTGGGTGCCTATTTTAGTGCTTATTGTCCGGATGCTTAGAACCGCAAATTTTATAAACTGAACGAAATTGCTTGCCCTTTGGCTCATCTACCATGTTGCATCAAAGGCCCAATAGGCCCTGCTATTGAAGCTTTGATGCGCCTTATAGATGAACCACAAAGTTCAGCGCTATTTCTGTTCACCTTATTTCATCTGCGCTCCTTACTGTTCTGAACGTTTTTTCAACAATTCATAACGCGTATTGGCATCTGCTTCAATCTTTGCTCTCAACCGTTTTGACTCTTCGGGAAAGCTCTTTTCAAGGGCTGCAAAACGATTCTCTCCGGCCAGGAACTCCTGAAGGGTCCCGTCAGGCGCTTTTGAATCCAGGACAAAAGGATTCTTTCCTTCTTTCTCAAGCATTGGATTGAACCGGTATAAAGGCCAGAAGCCTGAGTCCACAGCAAGCTTGGACTCAAGCTGGGTCTTGCCCATACCTTTTCTGATGCCCTGGTTAATGCAGGGAGCGTAACAGATCACCAGGGAAGGTCCTGGATAACTTTCAGCCTCAACAAGGGCCTTTATGGTCTGCTGTTTACTGGCTCCCATTGAAATGGATGCCACATAAACATACCCATAGTTCATCATCATCCCGCCAAGATCTTTTTTACCGATCTTCTTTCCAGATGCGGCATATTTTGCAATGGCACCGGTGGGTGTTGATTTGGAAGCCTGTCCCCCCGTATTGGAATAAACTTCTGTATCAAGCACAAGGATATTGATATCATCGCCGGAAGCCAGGACATGATCCACTCCTCCGAAACCGATATCATAGGCCCACCCATCTCCACCAAAGATCCAGTGGGATTTCTTAACCAAGATATTTAGATCGTCATAAATACTGTCAAGGAGTTGGTTCCCCGTATTACCGGTGAGTTGAGTCTTGAGCTTGTCATAGTAAAGCTGCGACTCTTCGGCATTGTTCATCCCATTAAGCCATCCCTCAAGGCTTGCCTTAAGATCCGGGTCTATATTGGAATCAATGGCCTTCTTGACATTCTCAGAAAGGGCATCTCGCCGATTATTAAACGCCAACATCATCCCATAACCATACTCGGCGGCATCCTCGAACAGAGAGCTTGCCCATGCAGGACCCCGTCCGTCACTGTTGGCGCAATAGGGAGCCGTAGGAGCGGACCCCCCCCAAATGGATGTGCAACCCGTTGCATTGGCAACGGTCATCCGCTCACCAAAAAGCTGGGTGAGTACCTTAACGTAGGGGGTTTCACCACATCCTGCGCAGGCACCGGAGAACTCAAGCAGGGGCTGAAAGAACTGACTGCCCTTTACACTGCCGCGTTTACCCACCAAGTCATCCTTAAAGGGAATCGTAAGGGAAAATTCATGATTTGGAATTTCTTTCTCTGTCTGGGTGGCCAGCGGTTTCATCACCAGGGCAGGGACCTTTGCAGGACATATATCTACGCAATTGCCACATCCCTGGCAATCCAGGGGATTGACCTGCATTCTGAAACTGTAATTCTTCAGATCCTTGCCTTTTCCAGCAACGGTCTCAAAGGTTGAAGGTGCATCCTTGAGTTCTTCTTCCGTAGCAACAATGGGAATAATGGCTGCATGGGGGCAGACAAAAGCGCATTGGTTGCACTGAATGCAGTTATCAGCATTCCATTCAGGAATCTTAATGGCAACACCACGCTTTTCATACTTACTGGTTGAATTGGGAAACAGACCGTCAACGGTAAACGCGCTCACGGGAAGCTCATCCCCTTTCTGGGCGATGATGGGACGCATGACATTATCCACATAGTCAATCCCAGTCTTTTTTGTATCCATGCTGCCAGATGCGGTTGCCCATGATTCTGGGATATTAATTTCCATAAGATTATCAAGGGTTCTGTCAACGGCATCTACGTTCATCTGGACAATTTTATCGCCCTTTTTACCATAGGTTGTTTTAATATCTGCCTTGAGAAGTTCAATGGCCTTTTCAAAAGGAATCACATTGGCGAGCTTAAAAAAGCAGGTCTGCATGATCATGTTGATCCTGTTGCCAAGTCCCACCTCACCTGCGATCTTCACGGCATCTACGTTGAAAAACTTCAGTTTTCTCTCATAAATTATTCGCCTGACATCACCCGGGATATTGGCCTCCATATCCGCCATGGACCAGGCAGAATTCAAGAGGAACGTCCCTCCCTCCTTGAGCCCTTCAAGCACATCATAGATCTGGACATAGTTGGATTTATGGCAGGCCACGAAATCCGCCCTGTTAATAAGGTAGGTGGACTGGATGGGCACATCCCCAAACCGCAAATGGGAAATGGTGATACCACCGGATTTTTTGGAGTCGTAGGCGAAATAACCCTGGGCATACTTTTCGGTGTTATTTCCGATTATCTTGATGGCACTCTGGTTGGCACCAACGGTTCCGTCGGATCCAAGTCCCCAGAATTTTGCACCAACGGTTCCCTCGGGTGCGGGGTTAAATCCGGGAATCACCTCCAGAGAAGAGTCTGTGACATCGTCCTTGATACCCACGGTAAAATGATTCTTGGGTCCGACAGACTTCATGTTGTCAAATACCGCCTTGATCATGGGGGCATTAAACTCCTTGGAGCCCAGTCCGTACCGGCCACCGATGATCTTGGGTCCCTGGCCTGTTTCCATGAAGGCCGTACACACGTCCATATAGAGGGGATCGCCGATGCTTCCGGGTTCTTTGGTCCTGTCAAGGACAGTAATCGTCTCTGCCGTGGCTGGAATGGCCTCCATCATTGCCTGGATGTCAAAGGGTCTGTAGAGACGCACCTTGACCAGCCCCACCCGCTCGCCAGCCTGGTTGAGACCATTTACCGTCTCCTCAATGGCTTCACAGCTTGAGCCCATGCTGATGATGATCCGGTCCGCCTCGGGATCACCCACATAATCAAACAGCTTGTAGGCCCTGCCCGTTAACTTTTCAACCTTCTCCATATAGAGTTTTACGATGGAAGGAATTTTGTTATAAAAGGAGTTGACAGCTTCCCGACCCTGGAAAAAAATATCAGGATTCTGGGCAGTTCCCCGGGTGTTGGGATTGTCTGGATCCATTGCCCGCGCCTTAAACTCACGGTAAGCGTCCCAGTTCATCAGGGAGGCCATATCCTCATAATCAATGACCTCTATTTTCTGAATTTCATGGGAGGTTCTGAACCCGTCGTAGAAATGCATGAAGGGAACCCGCCCTTCAAGGGTTGCAAGATGGGCAACCAAAGCAAGATCCATGGCCTCCTGGACAGAGGCGGATGCCAGCATGGCAAATCCGGTCTGCCTTGCTGCCATTACATCCTGGTGGTCTCCGAAGATGGACAGTGCATGGCCTGAAAGTGCCCTGGCCGTGACATGAAAAACGCAGGGAAGTAATTCTCCTACCATTTTGTACATATTGGGAATCTTGAGCAAAAGACCCTGGGAGGCAGTAAAGGTCGTTGTGAGTGCGCCTGCAGAAAGAGATCCATGCACGGCACCGGCAGCACCGGCTTCCGACTGCATCTGTTTAATGTTGAGCACCCGACCAAAAATATTTTTTCTACCCTTTGCAGCCCAGGAGTCTGCAATTTCGCCAAGGGGGCTTGAAGGGGTGATGGGATAAATTCCGGCAACCTCACTCATGGCATAAGCCACATGGGTTGCCGCAGTATTTCCGTCAATTGTTTGCATTTTTTTGTTCATAAAATCACCTTTTAAATTATAGTTTCAGATACTCAATTTATTTTAGGAATGAGTCCGAAATAACATACCCATTTAAAAATTGGGGAACACTATCCTTCAACGGTAGCGTGTTCTGAAATGGGCAAGTTATTTAAGACGGGTTCCTTAGCGCTACAGCGATATTTAGGTATTTGAATAAGAAACGTGTGCCATTTTACTTATGATTCATGCTGATTTAACCCATGAAAATCAATTGCCATAAGGGTTTCAAGTCAAAGTGTCGCTGTAGTGTTAGACTGGGAATAGCTACAGATAGAACGGCCTGTGTCGTTGTTGTCAGGACATAAAGCTCCAGAGCACACCGGCAGCTATGGCCGATCCAATGACGCCCGAAATATTGGGTGCCATGGCATGCATGAGAAGAAAATTTGTGGGATCTTCCCTCTGGCCCACCACCTGGACCACTCTTGCGGAGTCGGGCACGGCAGATACGCCTGCGGCACCTAAAAGGGGGTTGATTTTGTCCTTAAGGAAGAGGTTCAAGAATTTTGCAAAGAGAAGGCCGCAGGCCGTTGCAATGCAAAAAGAGAGTGCCCCAAGGAAGAAGATGAGAACTGATTTGCTGGTGAGAAACACGTCCCCCTGGGTGCTGGCACCAACGGTAACGCCAAGGAGTATGGTCACCGAATCGATGATGGATGTCCTGGCAGCCACAGCAAGCCTTTCCGTCACAACAGCTTCCTTGAGCAGGTTACCAAAGCAGAGCATGCCAAGAAGCGGCAGGGCTGCTGGCGCAAGAAAACAACAGAGCAGGAATGCAACGATGGGGAAAAGTATCTTTTCACGTTTGCTCACCTCCCGGGGCTCCTCCATGCGGATGAGCCGCTCTTTTCTCGTGGTCAAAAGCCGCATGATCGGCGGCTGGATAACCGGCACAAGAGCCATGTAGGAGTAAGCTGCAACGGCAATGGGGCCAATGAGTGCGGGCGCAAGTTTGGCCGTAAGGAAGATGGCAGTGGGGCCATCTGCACCACCGATGATGCCGATGGATGCCGCCTCATGGGGGGTGAATCCCAGGGCCAGGGCGCCCAGAAAGGTGATGAATATACCTGCCTGGGCCGCAGCCCCCAACAGCATGAGAACCGGACGGGCAAGCAGGGTGGAAAAATCGGTCATGGCCCCGATGCCAAGGAAGATTAACGGGGGGTAGACCCCCTGGGTAACGCCCTGGTATAGATAGTGAAGAACGCTGTTGTCCTCG
>JASFYZ010000043.1:0-13196 GCA_045046665.1 Desulfobacterium sp. | reverse complement strand
TGGTGGAGCTGAGGGGGATCGAACCCCTGACCTCATGACTGCCAGTCATGCGCTCTCCCATCTGAGCTACAGCCCCATATATTGATAAATCTAAAAAATTAAATCAGCCACATTGCTCGATGATGCATGGGATGCACCCCTTAAGCAAATTACAGCTATTTTTTTTGTGGTGGAGCTGAGGGGGATCGAACCCCTGACCTCATGACTGCCAGTCATGCGCTCTCCCATCTGAGCTACAGCCCCACAAGAAAAACAAGACCTTAATAGTTGAAATTCCCTCATCTGTCAACATAAATTTTGAAACTTTGTAAAAACCCTGTGGTTCAGTCCGGCATAACCCGGCAATGCCACCAGAGCCCAAATATTTGTCGCGCATATAAGGGTTGACACATGGCTGGGTATCACGTTAAAAAGCAAATTTGTTAACTATTACCTTTTTTTAAGAAAAGCCACAGTGAACACCACAGGTTTTTAAGTCTTGTTGGGGGCAAACCCAGGTGCAATACGAGGTCTGCCCGTGACAGTTATATCAATTATGAATGGCATAAGGAGAGTATATGCTCAGGCTGATGCGTGAAAATACCGGGTCCTGGATTATTAAGATTATTCTTGGTCTGATTGTCCTTGTTTTTGTGTTTCTGGGAATGGGGTCCATGGGATCAAAACCGGGTGGTCAGGTGGCACTGGTGAATGATACGCCCATCACAATGGATGCATTCAGACGATCCCATCAAAATGTCATTGAACAGATGCGCCAGCGGTTTGGGGAGAATCTCAACGATGATCTGCTCAAACTCCTCCAGGTTAAAAAAATGGCCATGGATCGACTCATTGAAGAGCGCTTAATCTCCCAAGAGGCAGATGCCCTTGAATTATCGGTGTCCAATCAAGAGCTCCAGGCATCCTTGGTTGCCATCCCGGCATTTCATAAGGACGGCAAGTTTGACATTGAAACCTATCGAAGGGTGCTGTCAAGGAATCGGCTCAGTCCCGAAACCTTTGAACCCACGCACAGGGAAACCCTTCGCCAGACCCGCATGCGGGAGCTGGTGCTGAAAAATATCAAGGTGACAGATCTGGAAGCCCGGGCCTGGTACCTTGACAATGAAACCCAGGTAAGCATCGATTATCTGTTCTCCGATCCCGATGCGTTTCAAGATCTGACCCCCACCGCGGATCAAATTCAAGCATATTATGAAAAAAACAAAGCAAGATATCAGTCTCAACCAATGGTTAAGGTTCAATACCTGAGCTTCAGTTCCGACGATTTTAACGGAAAGGCCATCATCTCAAAGGACCAGGTAGAAGCCTATTACCTTGCCAATGAGAGTGAATTCTCTTCTCCGGCGAAGGTGGATGCCAGCCACATTCTATTCCGGGTGGCAGAGGATGCCGATGAAGCCGCCGTTAATGCCGCTGAAAAACAGGCCCGGGAGGTCTATGACAAGGCGGTTGCCGGTGAAGATTTTGAACAACTTGCCAAAACATACTCCCAGGACATGAGCAAGGACAATGGCGGGCACCTGGGAAGTTTTGAAAAAAACGACATGGTAAAGCCCTTTGGGGAAAAAGCCTTTTCCATGGCTGTCAATGAGATCAGTGAACCTGTGAAAACCATGTTTGGCTGGCACATCATCAAGGTCAATGGCCAAACGGATGCCACCACCCGTTCCCTGGAAGATGCCAGTCAGGATATTGAAAAAAAACTTGAAGCTGTTGAGGTGAAAAACCTTGCCTATACTGCCGCGTCCACTGCCTTTGACGCCATCATTGATGGGGATGATCTGGAGCAGGCAGGCTTGATTGCCGGTGTGGACGTGCTTGAAAAGGGTCCCTTTGATGCAGCCGGACCCCAGGAAATAGGGCCAAATGCCCCGGCCTTTGCCAGACTTGCCCTTTCATTGCCCGTGGGAGAAATCAGTGATGTAAAGGAGCTGGGGGATGCCTTCTATATCATTCGGCCCATGGACAGAAACGAGCCCGAAGACCTGCCCCTGGAAAGCGTTAGAAATAAGGTGGTAATGGCGGTGACCCAGGAACTTCAGGATGAAAAAGCCAAAGCAACGGCCCAAGCCTGGCTTGATAAAGCAGGAACGGATAAAAACCTTAGCGCACTGGCAGCTGGAGAGTCACTGCCCTTGAAGTCAACCGCCCTGTTTGGCAAAAAAGGGACTATTCCCGAGTTGGGGCAAAGCCCTGAGATCATTGAAGCCGCTTTCCAGTTGAAAGACAAGGATTTTTATCCCGGGGTACTCAAGGGGCATGATGGATATTATCTCATTGCCCTGGAGGAGAGAAAAGTACCAGGGGATGCCCAGGTGCAGGAAAATCTTGGAGACGTAAAAAAACAGTTGCTCTCAATGAAACAAAATTCCGCCTATGCAGCGTGGGTTACCGCATTGAAAAATAAGAGCAGTATAGAAATTGAGGCTGGCCTGCTGGATTAAATTTTTTCATATGAAAAATATGATTATTGAGTAGCATGAGAATTGGCCGGAGCATTGCGTTTCGGTCATCTTGTTTTAAAATATGGATTTTCCATGGCAAAAGAATTCTTTCATTTGCCATGCATCTATTTGATGATTATTATGGATGAAATAAATCGGGATTGGCTTTGTTTATTTCTCTAAAATTTTAAACTCACATCTGCCCGTGAAGGATAATGTGTATCCACTGGAGGCGTTGTCATGATTAATAAAAAATGGTTTGTACTTTTTATGACTTTAACTTTGCCCTTGATAATGGCGGCGTGTACTGCTTTGGACGATGATCGGGATGTTTTTCAGGATAAGGTATCTATGGGTACTTCCTCCCCCGGAAAAGAGGTCCTTTCCCCTGGTATCACCATGGGAGAGCTTCTTTCGGACCCCGCATTGGTTCAGGGACAGCTTGAAAATGGATTGCGGTATGTATTGCTGGCCAATTCCACGCCAGAAAATCGCATCAGCATGCACCTGGATGTCCAGGTGGGTTCTATGAATGAAGCCGATGGCCAGCAGGGATCAGCTCACTATCTGGAACATATGCTCTTTAACGGGTTAACCCACTACAAGCCAGGAGAGCTGGTGGAGTACTTTCAATCCATTGGCATGATGTTTGGTCCCGATGCCAATGCCCACACCGGTTTTTATGAAACCGTATATGATATCTTTCTACCTGCCAATGACAGTGACAGCATGGATAGAGCCCTGGGCGTTTTAAATGATTATGCCCAGGGGGCGTTGTTGCTGCCAGCAGAGGTGGAACGGGAACGGGGGGTGATACTGGCCGAAAAAAGGGAGCGGGATTCAGTGTCCTATCGCACATTTAAGGCTTCCATGGCCTTTGAAATGCCCGGATCAATGCTTTCCCAAAGACTTCCCATCGGCACGGATGAGGTGCTTGATAAAATGGATCGCCCCCTCTTGAAATCCTTTTACGACACCTGGTATCGGCCGGAAAACATGGTGGTAGTCATGGTGGGGGACTTTGATCTTGATCTGGCAAAACAGCAGATTGTGAAAAATTTCCAGGAAATGGTTCCCCGGGCACCTGCTCGGCTGTTGCCCCCTGATGACTGGACCCCCCATTCGGGTATAAAAACCTTTTACCACCACGAACCCGAAGCTGGCAACACAGAGGTTTCCATTCAGACGGTGACAAAAGTTGATTTTAAACCAGATACCCTTCAATCCTATCAGCAGCGCATCGTTGAAGAATTAGGGAATATGATGCTCCAGAATCGTCTTTCCCGGGCGGTGAGTCAGAACAAGGCCCCTTTTTCCGATGCCGGGGCCTATTCCGGCACCTATTTCCATAATGCCCATTTCACGGTGGTGGCAGCGGAATCAGATCCAGAACAATGGCGGGAATCCCTGTCTTTTCTGGAGCAGAGCCTGCGCCAGGTCCTGGTTTTTGGATTCACACCGGAGGAACTTGACCGGGTGAAAGCAGAAGAGATTCAGTCCCTGGAAAGTGCAGTGAACCGGGTTGAATCCCGGGAAAGTACCCGAATTTCAAGTAAAATTGTCCGTCAAATGAATCGTAAACGGGTGTTTCAATCCCCTGAAAGAGAGTTGAGTCTTTTAAAACCCTTTATTGAAACCCTCACCGTTGAGGATGTCAACAGCCTTTTCCACTCCCTGTGGGATGAAGATCATCTATTGATAAAGGTCACCGGTAACGCCCACATATCCGGGGAGGGCCTTTCCCCTGAGGCGGTGATTGCAGGGCAGTATAAAAATTGTGCAGCCCTGCCGGTGGTGCCTTGGGTAAATGAGCGTCCCCTGGAATTTCCCTATCTGCCCAAGCCCGTGACTCCGGGAAAAGTAAAGGCCAAAATTATGCTGGAAGAATCTGGCATTGTTCAGGTTGATTTTGAAAATAAGGTGCGCTTGAACCTACGACAAAGCGATTATAAAAAAGGGGAGTTTGTGTTTAAGGTGGACTTTGGTTCCGGGAAGCAGTCCCAACCGTCCCGCCTGCCCGGACTTGCCTTTATTGCTGAAAATGTAGTCAATGAAAGCGGTCTGGGGGCTCTGGACCAGGATGCCCTTGAATCGGCCCTGGCCGGACGGGATGTGGGGCTGGAGTTTGGCATGGATCAGTCCAGCTTCTTTTTTTCCGGAAAGGCTGATGCCAAGGAGGTGGAACTTGTGTTTCAGCTGCTCCAGGCAAGCTTTGTGGACCCGGCATTCAGAAAAACCTCCTTTGATCTTGCCCGGGAACGATATGGCCAGATGTACAAGGAACTCACCGTCTCCCCCCAGGGAATGATGGCCCTGAAGGGGGAGACCTTTCTTGCCGGGGGAGATAACCGTTTTGGCATGCCTGATATGGATGCGGTGAACGCCATGACCCTGGAAGAGATACAAGCGTGGTTGATGCCCTCCTTTGCCCGGGCACCCCTTGAGGTCTCCATTGCCGGGGATATCCTGCCGGAAGAGGTTCAGGCCCTGGCCGCAACCTATCTGGGATCTTTGCCCCTGCGGGATTTGTCCCCCTATGATACTGCACCCAGGCAGCCAAAATTCCCCACGGGACAGACCCGGGCTATTGAGGTAGATTCCAAAATCAATAAAGGTTTGGTTCACCTGGCCTTTAAAACCGATGACTTCTGGGATATCCACCAGACCCGGCGGTTAAATGTGTTGTCCCAGATTTTTTCCGAGCGGTTGAGAAAGCAGATTCGAGAAACCCTGGGGGTGACCTATTCTCCCCATGCCATGAATGAGCCCTCCCAGGCATATAAAGGGTATGGGGTGCTCCATGCCATAGTGGCCACGGCCCCTGAAATGGCGGATCAGGTGATGGAGGAGATGGAGAAAATTGCCGACGCCCTGGCCCGGGACGGAGTGACTTTAAAGGAGTTGTCCCTGGTACTGCCCCCTGTGTTGACCCATATCAGGGATATGTATAAAAAAAATCAGTACTGGCTCAAATCGGTCATGTCCGGCTCATGGGATCACCCGGAACAGCTCCAATGGCCCCGGGAAATTTATTCCGATTACAATGCCATCACCCCGGAAGAGTTGTCAGACCTTGCTGCCAGATTTTTGGGCAGGGAAAACCGGGCACGCCTGGTTATCCTGACACAATAACCATTAGGACCGCAAATTTTATAACTTGAACGAAATAGCTTGCCTTTTGGCCCATCTACAGCAAAGCATCAAAGGCCCAATAGGGCCGAGCTATTAAACCTTTAATGCGCCTTGTAGATGAACCACCAGATTTTATAGATTGGTCAGCACTATTTCTGTCCAACTTATTTCATCTGCGGTCCTTATTTTTCCTGGAACTGCTTGTCCTGACGGTTTTTGGACACCTCGTCAGGATCAAAAATCCTGCCGCTCATGGCAATGTAAACTCCGGGCGGCAGTGCCTGCACCGCTGCAATGGCCGATCCAATATTAAAGGTGGCATCGCTGGATTTAAACCCGGCAGGCTCCATGGCACCGGTCAGAACAATGGTTTTGTCTTTGATGGTTTTCAGGGCGATGGCAGTGTCCACCATGGTGTCGGTGCCATGGGTGACCACAATGAACTGTGCCGGCTCATTGGAAATGGCCTCGGAAATGGTCTGTCGATCCACCGGGGTCATGTCCAGGGAATCTTTTTTAAGCAGGGATATGATTTTATATTCAAAATTGACCCGGGCATCTTTAAGGATGGTTTCGATGGCAGGGGGTCCCACATGATATTCACTCAGTGCATCAAAATAGACCTTGTCAATGGTGCCGCCAATGGCAAAAAAAATAATTCTCATTTTCAAATATCCTTTTGTAAATAACCATGTATCTTTGTAAAAAATCCTTAAAAAACACATAGTGTACCGAGGGGCATCCGGGAGCACTTTAAAAGTAAGTCTGTGGAGAGAACCGTAAGGCCTAAGTTTTAAGCTCGGGTTATCTCGATGAATCAGAAATCTTTAAGAGCGATCTTTTAGAATCCCAATCCTTTAGGTTTGGGAGTATGTCAATAGCGTTATTAAACTCCATTTATGCAAACCATGGCTCCCAACGGTAGCGCCACTAAAGCAAGCCTGATTCTTCCCCGTAAAAGCCCTGGAATTCAACATGAGTCTTTAAAAAAAATCCCCATCCTCTAAAATGGCTCTATTCCAGGCGGAAAGGGAAATCTCATAGCCAAATCCCCGATATTGTAAATAGTTGAACAGCTTTTTTTTGAATTTTTCAGGGGGCAGTCGCTGCCATGTCCTGAGCCTGGGCTGCACCGCATTCCAGGCCGAGGCTTCCTCGTCAATATCTTCAAGGCTCATCTCAATGATGCCCTTTTTAATTCCCTTTTGTCGCAATTCACAGGTCAGGGCGAATCTGGATCTGGGTTTGTGTCTTTCCCGGCTCTCCACAAACATCCGGGCAAAGGCCACATCATCAACCAGCTTATCTTCCATAAGTCTCTGGAGTGTTTCATCAATAACCGGGACAGATATCTCTTTTTTCATCAAATGCCGTCGCATTTCCGCCACACTGCGGGGTCGGGGTGCCAGGAATCTAAGGCAGATGTTGTAGGCTTTTGCAGGGGATGTCTCAGTATAGTTGTGACTTTTCATCATCCCTCCGATCCTTCCAGGTGACATGAAGGGTGGCCAGAATTCCCTGGTCTGTCGCCCTTACAATGGTGTGCTCGGTTATTGGCAGATCCGCCTGGAAGGTGATCTGGGTGCGGGATACAATTGGATCGCCATAAAAAGCCTGTTTTTGAAAGATAACATCAATGGTTCCGGGCCGGAATTTTTCCAGAATTTCCCGGGGAAGGGTTTCAACTGCCCACTCCACATAGATGGCGTTGTTGACGTGGTCATTGAGGTCAAGATCGTGCATTCTGACCTTGAAAAAAAGTTCAAAATCCACACGTTCCCAGGGCTTGGGGGGCGGGGGAAAGGGCTCCCTGGTTAAACTGTGGGCCAGCATCTCCCGGGGGAAATATCTGTCCAGGCGCACGGGCCGCTGGTTTTTTTTACTCACCATGACCCAGGCCGTTTTGGCGGTGATAAAGGGATTTTCTCCCCCTTTTTTTTCCATGTGGATCTCCCGGACCTCATAGAGATTTTTCCAGGCACGGCGGTGGGTGGAGACGCTCACCGTTTCCAGCCATCTGGGATATGAATGAATCTCAATGTGATAGCGGTATATCACCCAGGCAAGATCCTGCCGGGCCAGATCAAAGCCTGACACCCCCAGGTGGTGGGCATGTTCCGAGGCCGTGTCCTGGAGAAAATTCATGATACTGACAACTTTGATCAGTCCCCGGGTATCCATGGTGGAGTAGCCCATGGTCAATTGTCTTTCAAAGGGGGCTGCGTAATCCTGGATATTATGATCACAAATCTTCAAGGGTCACCCCATGAATGGCGTGATATGCCGGGGTTTCATAGGGATGAACCTGGACAAGTTCCTGGAGCACTGCCTTAAGCAGACCCTCTTCACACACCATGTCCACCCTGGCCTCTTCACCCCGTTCAATGGTATTCTTTTCGCCCTTAAATGGCTGACTTCCCGTTAAGGGTCGAAATTGTCCCTGGCCCATGGTCTGCCAGGCACAGGCATCATAGTGCCCGATTTTCCCAGCACCTTTTTTAAACAGGGCCGTCTTTACCGCCTCAAGATGGTCCGGGGGAACATAAAATGATATTACATACATGTTGTTTCCTTTTTCGGCCTTAATTTTGTTATAAATATTTGGCCAGGACCCCATATTCACCTATTTTGGGTTCTGGCCAAACAGTTACATTAAGTGGATGGACGAAAATTTTTTCCTGTTAAAATTTTGAACAACACCTATCATCAAGGCAATTGTTTGATGCATCAAGGGAAAAAAATTTATCTCCGGCTACTTACCAACCCGAATATTTACAAGTTGCCGGTGTTATTGACTCCCCACTCCTTATGACACCCTGTTTGATTTTTCAAGGAAGTTTTTTTAGCAGGGTCAGGGGGGTGGTCAGGATGTCTTTCAGGGTATTGAAAATACCTTTTGTCACCTCCACCGGGGAAAGGGCCATGACCTCGGGGTGATACAGGTTGCCTTTTACGGTGATGGGGATGGAAATGAGATCCCCCTGGAACATGGTATTGATGATGGGAAGTTTCTGAATGAGGTCATCAACGGACTTCAGGGGAGAGACAAAGCAAAGAAGATCCATGGTCTTTCCCACCGGATCAATCCAGCCGGTGATGAGCAATGTCATGTCCACACCGTTAATCACCCCTTTTTTAATAAAAATTCGGCTCTCTTTGACCCTCCCTTTAAATATCATGGTGTCATAGGCAAACCCCTGCTGGACAAGGTCGGGGAGTTTTGCCTTTAACAGGTTGGAGACATTTATAAGGGATAATATTCTGGATAAAAGGGTCATTTGAAAAATCCTGCCATTTTGGGCATAAAGTTCAAAGGGTCCCTGAAATCCAGAGATGAGCTGGGTCTCCGGGTTGGCGTTTCCCCGGGACATGGAAAAGAGATTTGCCTTTAAGGCGTATTTGCCTTCAATGCGATGATAATCTCCCATGAAACACCCAAGGGTTGTGGTAAAGTCCAGGTCCTGGGCATCGGTTTCCAGGGTTAACTTAAGTGTTTTTGCCTCTTTTCGAATGACACCCGTAATGGGCAGGTCGCAGCACCTTGATTCCTGGATCGCCACATCTGTACCTGTGGGAAGGGGAAAAATCTCCAACGCAAGGGGAGAAATAAGAAAACGGTTGAACCCAAAGGTGCCCACATTGACATGCATGGGGCGGGGAATCATGTCCACATGGGGGATCCGTGCGCCATGATCCTCCTTGTTGTTTGTGTCCTTGTCTTTGAGTTCAAGTGCTTGATGAATTTTTGCCGTATTGTTTTTTGTGTGCAGGTCACCGTTTTCCGGGATATTTAGGTCTGTTTTGGGATGAATGTTTTTGTCACCCTTGATGCCTGTGAAAGCCAAAAGGGTGTTCATGTCCAGGCGATCCAGGAACAGGGTGACACCTTTCCCGGGGCCGGAGGTAAGGAAACACTCCCCCTTGTTTTCCCCAAGAGCCAATGCGGCTGCGGTATCACTGTTTTGTGTAAAGAGGTGTCTGATGGTTTTAATGTCTAATTTTCCCTTAAATGTCAGGGGACTTCCAGGGTGGTATAAAATCTCGGCCTGGGACAGGGGGGGGTGCTTTATTTCCAACCTTTCCAGGATTATATTTTTATGGTTGCCTGTACCTGTGCCTGTGCCTGTACCTGTACCTGTGCCTGTACCTGTACCTGTACCTGTCATTGCTATGGAGATTCCCCGGGGAAAGGTGGCCTGGCATTGAAATGAGAGCGCTTGATCGGTTTTTCCCAGGGTGGCATTGGTGAGGGTAATGGGGAGCTGTAAATCCCGGAACAGTTCACGCTGGGGCGTGGTGAAGCCGTTGGTGTCACTGTTTTTCATCACCAAATCCATATCATGGATGGTGGCCGTGATATTTTCCAATGTGAAGCCATGGGGAAAAAGATCAAAGGAAAAGGATACGTCTGAAATGCCCTTTTCTCCAAGTCCCTGGTAAAGTGATCCCTGGGCACAGGCACCCTGGACTGCATAGTCCCACTGAGCCGGGGCAGACAAGGCCCCCTTTAAGGTCATATGGTCCAGGGTAAGATTCCCCTGTGAGGTTGAAAATGGTGCCACCAGGGGACGTATGGGGTGAAATTGCCTTAACCAGGCAAGTGTACTTTGTGCGGGAAACATCCCCCGGCCTGAAGTAATGTCAAAAAAATGGGGAGATCCGAGGTTGATCTCTCCCGAAATTTGGGAAATCTGGCAGGGGCCAATGGTGCCCTTCACCTCTTTAAGGGTTATCTTATCTTTGGCAAAGGAAAACGCCTTTGCCTGCAGTTGAAAGGTATTGCCGGGAAATCGTTGGTAATGCCCTGTCAGATCGATATCTTTGCAATGGACGGCCACCTTGAGTGTTTTGCCTGTTCTGGTAAGTTCAAGGGTTCCTGTTGCACTTCCAGAAATTTTTTCTACCCGTTCAAGCTCCCGGGAAAGCGGGGTGTCCGGCAGCAGAGATTTAAGTACCCCGGGCAATTTTTCAAGATTGGCTTTAAGGGAAAATTTTCCCTTGAATGCATGATTTTTATCCAGCAGGTTCAGCTGGAGTGTGCCCTGTTTCAAGCGGGCCTCTTCCACCGTACCCCGGGAAATTTTGGGGAATAAAATTCCGTTCTTCACTTGAACTATTGCCGTGATATCTGTTGCGATAAGTGGGGTGGAGGGGATGGCAATGGTTCCCCCTTGCAGCTCTGCGTTGATGGTCATTTTTTGGGGGTCAAACAGGAATTTATCATCACTATTTTGAAAATCAACCGTGATATATGGAATGCTTCCTTCCCTGACGATATGAAACAGGGTCGTTGCAATGGTGTTTTTTTTTAAAAAAGTGGAGGCCATGGCCCGCAAAGGGGGAACAGAAATATTGTGGCCGGTAAAGCTCAGTTGTGAGGTGTGTGAGGTGTTATCCCGGTGAAAGCCTACACCCAGAAGCATGCCTGGTGGGTCAAATCCAATGGGATCAAGGCGGATGGAGACTATTTCCGGGGTTTTCTGGATTTCAGCATTCAATGACCGGGCATAAAGGGTGTGTTCCGGATGTGTTTTCGGTGAAATTCGGAGATGAGAGCCCCTGATGGTAAGGGAAAAATGTTGTAATGAGGTGTAGGAAAAATGTATGGCAAGGTTTTTCAGGGTGCTGCCGTTGAAGGGTTCCAAGGGCAGTGGCAAGGAAGTGGCAGGGGTATTTTGGGTGGATACCAGGGACATCTGTTTCAGGATAAGCTCACCGGTCAGGGGGAACGGTGTTCTGGAAAAAAGTGTACCAATGTCTGGAAACAAAAAAGCCGATTCTATGCCAATAGTAATGGTATCATCAGGGTAAAGCGCAAGCCCATCAAACCTGAACCCGGGCCGGGGAAAAAAGGTCATGGTAATGTGCTCGACATCCATGTGACGGCCCAGGTCTTGTCCGATCAGGCCAAGGGCTTTGTGTCTGATATAATCATTGTTGATGAATTTGGGGAGCAGAAAGGGAAGGCAGGACAGGAAAAGTACCAAGAGAAAGAAGCATTTTAATGTAATACGTCCGGGGTGCCATGACCTTGATGCGGTTTGTTTTGTTCGGTCTGAATTCGATTTGCACATGGCGCATTATCCTGCGACTCGATGATCAAATTCTTTTATACTGAGATATGTCCAGGAGGGTCCGCTCTCAGAAATTTGATCATCGAGTGCAATTAAAAAAATGGAAGCTTCTTATTCGGTGCGGCTTGTGACCTCTACAATATGGTATCCAAAGTCAGTTTTTACCGGGCCGTGGGGTTTGCCCACTTCCTCATTAAATACCACTTTGTCAAATTCCGGAACCATCTGGCCCGGCCCAAATTCACCCAATTCTCCTCCTTTGTTTCCAGAAGGACATTTTGAATGCTGTTTGGCAAGCTCAGCAAAATCGGCACCATTGTTTATTTCATCAATGAGTTTTTGACACGCTTCTTTTGTTTCTACCAGAATATGGCGGGCACTGGCTTTTGCCATGGAATACTCCTTTTATGGTTGTTTGTTACGCAAACTTGGGTCCACTTCGCTTTTTTTATTATTCTACTCCAAAATAACGCCTGCCAGAATAGCATAATACCGTGTAAATTACCACTTATATCCCCTGGAACGTGAGAGTGCTATGAAATCTGCCATAAGGTGGGTGGTTTCCATTAACCGCAGATCTTCTTCTTCCCGGTCCTTTTTTTTCCCGTCCTTTTTTTCCTGTTCTGATTGATTTTTTAATTCTGCCACAGAATCAATGGAGGCAAGCCCCTTTGCCGTGCGGTAACGATTTTCCATGTCCAGTTCCTGTTTATCCAGCAGCGCCGTTTGATTTTTTCGTTTCGCTTCATTCAGGGACAGCTGCTTGATATTAAATATGTCCGTGTTTCGTTTGAATTTTTCATTGAGGTAATTAAAGTCAGGGTGCTTGGCAATGCGTTGGTAATGTTTTTTCTGCAACTGGGGTAGAATGGGTGCCAAGTCCCGGAAGGCCTGGTACTCTGCGTTGGGGGATCGATCCCAGGGCAGGGCATTGTCCAGTGCACTCTCTCCAATTTCATTGCTGTTGTAGCGGGGGGGATATTCTATGTCCGGGAGCACCCCGTGGTTCTGGGTGCTTTCCCCGGATATCCGGTAGAATTTTGCACTGGTCAGTTTGAGTTGCCCAGATCCAAGGGATTGCATGGCCTGGACGGTTCCCTTACCGAAGGTCTGGGTCCCCACTATAATTCCCCGGTGATAATCTTTGATGGCCCCGGCAAATATTTCCGATGCCGACGCACTCAGGCGGTTGATCATCACCACCAGGGGGCCTTGATATTGTATGTCAGGGTCGGGGTCATCCAGTTGGGACATGTCACCGTTGCGGGATCTGATCTGTACGGTGGGGCCTTCTTTAATAAAAAGGCCGGTTAAATTATTGACCTCCTGGAGCGAGCCGCCCCCATTATTTCTTAAATCCATGACCAGGCCGTCAATGTTCTCTTTTTTCAATTCTTCAATTAATTTGAGTACGTCACGGGTGGTGCTTCGATAGTCGTCTTTGCCCTCCTGGTACGCCTTAAAATCAAGGTAAAAGGTGGGCAGTTCAATAATACCTATTTTGTAGGAATCATTACCTTGGGTAATGATTTCAATTTTTTTT
>JASFYZ010000042.1:0-9086 GCA_045046665.1 Desulfobacterium sp. | reverse complement strand
GGGCAAGGAGGTTTAAGATTCCTTCTGACCTACTCCCCGGAGCTTCAGAACTCATCCTATGCCCAGTTTCTGGTGGATGTGGAGGATTCTCGTATAATTACCCCATTGATCCAGAAGATTGAAAGCCATGTTTACGAGAATTTTCCCGATGCAAGGTTTAAATTGGAAAAATTTGCCATGGGAGCCGCCGGACCCAAGGTTGAACTCAGAATTCTTGGACCGGATGCCGATGTCCTCCGTAAATTGTCATCCCAGGCAATGGATCTCATGGCGGATACGGGCATAGCCAACAGCATCAGCACAGATTGGGAGCAGCGTGTTAAAACGGTGAAGGTTATCCTGGCGGAGGATCAGGCAAATCTCAATGGCATCACCCGGCCCGATGTGGCCAATGTGCTGAAGCAATCCTTTGAAACAGGCAGGACCATTGGCGTTTTCCGGGATAAGGATGAATTATTGCCCATTATTCTCCGTGCAACAGCAGATGAGCGTGTGGATGTGCATAGTCTCAACAATTTACAAATCTGGAGTCCCAAGGCGGGGCGTATGATTCCCCTTCGCCAGGTGGTGTCCCGGTTTGAAACCGTTTACGAAGATGAAATTATCTGGCGTAAGGATCGTACACGAACTATTACAGTCAAGTGTGATCCCAAGGTCGGGGTGATGACAAATACCCTTCAATCGGCATTGCTTGATCCCGTTGCAAACTTAACCGTTCCCCGGGGGTACACCCTGGAATGGGGTGGAGAGTTGGAAAGTTCCGCCGATGCCCAGGCATCCCTTTTTGCTCTTGTTCCGGTATTTTTTCTACTCATGGTATTGATTGTAATAGCCCTTTTTAATAATCTCAAACAGCCCATGATTATCTGGTTGTGTGTTCCACTGTCTTTGATCGGGGTAACCAGCGGCCTGCTTTTAAGCCATCAACCCTTTGGGTTCATGGCCATTCTGGGTCTTTTAAGCTTGACCGGCATGTTAATCAAAAATGCCATTGTGCTCATTGATGAGATCAATCTTCAACTCAGCGAGGGCAATGAGCCCTTGACAGCGGTTCTCAACTCCGGTGCAAGTCGATTGATTCCCGTGGGTATGGCCGCTTCCACCACAGCCCTTGGCATGGCCCCACTGGTTTTGGATGCCTTTTTTGTCTCCATGGCTGTCACCATTATTGCAGGGTTGGTGTTTGCAAGTATTTTGACCATGATTTTTGTTCCGGTGCTATACACCTTATTTTATAAAATAAAGGCATAGGGCGATTCCCGGATGGGAATATACCGGGATGTGCAGGATTTTTATCCGTATTCAAGAGGGGGCTTTTCCGGGCATAGTGGTTTTCTATGTATGGAAAAGCCCCATACAAAAAGAGGGATAAAAAGACAGGCAGGTTGGTATATTCTTTGACTGAAATCGCCTGAGTTTGCCGGAGGCTGACAATGAAAATTAAAAATAAAATGTACCTGCTCATGGCAGGGATTTTGGTGTTTTTCGGTGTGGGTGTGAATGAACTTTATGCCAAACCCTTTAATATTGGAATTATTGAAGATTGCTCATCTCGCATTGTAAGTGCACCATTGTTGGAGAAGATCAAGGCTGAAATAAAATCATTGACCCGTTCTGAGTTTGATGTGCGGTTTCCCAAAAATAAATATGTGGTGGCTCAATGTAATTCAAAGAGCATTCAATCGGGTATTTCAAAGCTGATGAATGATCCGGGTGTGGATCTGGTCATGTCCCTGGGACATCTGGGATCCTATTATCTTTGTAAAAGTAAAACAATATCAAAGCCCACCATTGCGGGGGTTGTGTTGAACCCGGAACTCCAGGGAATCCCCTTTCGTAAAGGAAAAAGTGGTCGAAAAGATCTTACCTATATTGCATTTTTAACCGATTTTAAAAAAAATATAGATGCGTTGAAAGAGGTGGTTCCATTTCAAAATGCAGCATATATTTATGATAAAAACCTGAAAGCCATTTTACCCACCACACAATTGTCACCTGCCAAGCTGGAGAAACGGCTGGGTACGAAGTTAACATTTATTCCTGTGGGAAAAGACATAGATTCAGTTCTGGGAACCCTTGATAACCGGTTTGATGCGGTTTTTGTGGGGACATTGCAGGGCTTTTCTGAGCAATCCTATGATAAAGTTATTGCCCATCTCAAAGACAACAAACTACCAGGATTTTCTTTTTTGGAAAAAAAGCTTGTAACCAAAGGGCTTTTGGCAGGATTTGATCGATCCAAAGCGAAAAATAAATACGTTCGTCGTATGGGGCTTTTGGTTCAGCGTGTTCTTCTGGGCGATTCCATGGCAGAGATTCCTGTGAATTTTACCAAGGAGAGCACCCTTGTCATCAATATGCAGACAGCAAAAGAGATTGGGGTCTCCCCCTCCTTTGCCGTAATGGCCAAGGCCGATGTGATTAATATGAATTCCCTGGTGGGAACCTCCACGGCTTCCACAGAGATGTTGCCATTGGCACCGGTGGCATTGGGACCAATGGTGCTTCCTGCTGGGGTGCTTCCTGCTGGGGTGGATGCAGCCCAAACGGATCAAAAGGACACTTCCCCAAGCACCATAGAACCCATCGCCATATCGCCAGCGGTGTCCGACGAAAATATCATGACAGAAGAACAGATATTCCAAAAGACCCAGCTATCAGGTGATACCCTCACCCTTCTTAATGCCGTGAAACTGACCCTGAAAAACAATCCCGCTCTGATTGCCAAGAAAAACGAAGTGGCTGCAGGTGAGATGAATGTAAAGGATGCTTTATCACAATTATATCCCCAGATTGTGACGGATCTCACGGGCAGGGTCATTGATGAGGAGACCACATCTGCTCTGTCAGGGGTTGCAGAAAGGGCCTGGGATATCACGGCCCAGGTGAATCAGATCATCTATTCAGACAAGGCCCGAACCAATTTAAAAACCAGCCGTCACTATCAAAAAGCCCTGGAGTTGTCGGAAAACCAGGATAAACTGGATGCGGTGCTGGCAACCTGTATTTCCTATCTGGAACTTTTAAAAGCAAGGGCCAATGCCAGGATCCAGCTGGAAAATTTAAAACTGATTCGATCCAACCTGAACCTGGCCAATAACCGCTACAAGGCGGGGGCTTCCGGCCCTTCGGATGTTTATCGGCTGGAAAGTCAAGCGACTTCCGCTTATACGGATTACCTGAATGCCTTAGCCAAAATTTCTGCCAGTAAAATCCATTTGCACCAGCTTATGGACATGGACCTTGAAAAAGAGACGCTTATAACGGATATTGGCCTGGATGATAATCTTTTTCTCATCAGCACCCCCCAGGCGAGGCAGACCCTGGATATAAGAAATCCAGAGAATTTTAAAATATTCAGAAATCATTTTGTAAAAAAAGGGCTGGAGTACTCCCCGGAGCTGGCCGCCATGACAGAGCAGATTCTGGCCCAGAAAGCGGTATATGGATATGCAAAACGGGCCTATTGGTCTCCGGATGTGAGCCTTTTCAGTAATGTTGGAAGGACATTTTCCAAAAGTGGGGAGGGAAGTGATTTTGATTCATCGGGTTTACCATCATCAATTTCTTCTTATTTTGATGATCCCAGTGATTCTTACTGGAAGGTGGGGGTGAATGTCACTCTGCCGTTGTATGAAGGGGGGGCAAAGTCTGCACTGAAAATCAAATCTCTTAAAACAACCCAACAATTAGTTTATTATAAAAAACAGCTTGCCAATCTGATTTCAGAAAATATCAGAATGGCCCTGGTTGCGGTGGGAGCCTCCTTTCCATCCATTGAACTGACAAGATTGAGTGCCGCGTCTGCAAAAAAGAATCTGGATCTGGTGGTGGATCTGTATGCCAAAGGCTCTGTTGCCGTGGTGGATTTGCTGGACGCTCAAAATGCGTTTTTAAATGCCAGCACCCTGGCAGAAAATGCGGTATATGATTTTTTCGTGGATTACATTAGTGCGGAGCGTGCTTCCGGCCGTTTTTCTCTTTTAATGGATGCAAAGGAAAAAGAACAATGGCTCATTGAATTGCAACGTTAAATTTTTATTCAGCATCTTTTTTTTTTACCCCCGACGGCTACCTGACCAAAACGGGACCGTCGGGGATATTTGTCCATGAGAAATCAAAAGCGGCCATTCCAGCCAATTGAACCCACTGGCCATTGATGAGGTGCGGCGAATTTTGGTGGAAAATCCGGCTGTGGGACTGGGAACTGGGGCCGGACTGCGGTAACTGTCGCATCGAAAAGTATTGTTACCCTGATTTTCAGACATCTGGATTGCTTTTAGACATTACAGATAACGTTTTTTTAAAAATCGATATAACTACTTGGAATTATTAATGAATTCGTAAGAGAGGGAGGGCGGGAGGGGAAAACGGAAAGCCGCGCCCAACGGCTTCCCGATCGCCAGTTACTGCATGGGTGAAGCAGTGTTACATGGCACTTTCCGGGTGGAATACATTGATCTCTTTGAGATCATCCGCCAGGTATTCCCTTTCATTGGGACCCAAAATCCCGAGAGAAAGGGCAAGTAAGGTCCACAGATGAACCACGGGGTAATCGCCGCCGTAATGTTCACTGAGTTCATGGATTTGAGCATGGCAGTTGTGGCAGGCAGCGATGCAGTAATCGGCACCGGTGGCCCTGATCTGATCATCTTTGACCTTTCCAAAGATCAGACGCTCATCCTTGAATCCCGACTGAAGAAAACCGCCGCCGCCACCGCAGCAGAAGTTGTTGGATTTGTTGGGGGTCATGTCAATAAAATTTTCTTTCCCCACTATGGATGTCACCACAAAGCGCAAATCATCTGCAATGGCATCGCCATAGCTTTTTCGGACGATCTGACAGGGATCCTGGACGGTGAACTTGATTTTTAAGTCCTTGTTCCAGTCAGAATTGACCTTGAGACGGCCTTCCCTGATCCATTTGGCATAATACTCATAGATACTTTTAACTTCAAAGTTGTGTTTGATGTTGAATTTTTCCAGTCCGGCCCGGACTGCGTATGTTACGTGCCCTCACTCGGTGTTGAGGAACGTTTTGCACCCCAACTTTTCGGCCTGATTGACTGAGGTGGTGATGGTCTGTTTCCAGGCATCATCATCTGACAGGAACATGCAGTAATTTTCCCCGCCCCATCCTTCACTGCCGTAGGTCCAGTTCACGCCAGCCAGGTGGAGAATTTTCCACAGGGGTGCCATTTCATCGGGCTCTGTAACGGGTTCCCTTGAATTCTGGTTCAGAAAAAATTCTGCGCCTACTTTGTCAATGGGTACCTCCATGTCGGCAAACTCGGGCTGGGCTTCTCTGTATTCGTCGGCCACATCCTCCACAACAAAAATAAAATCCTCCGGGGTGGCACCCATGGCGCTGCCGCTGGGATTTCTAAGGGCCATGTCACAGGACCCCACCAGACCCTTGGGTCTTTCTTCCCTGGGATGCAATTTTCTTGCATGGTATACCAGTTGGGGGATATTAATTTCCATGGGGCAGACATGGACACAGCGCATGCACATGGTGCACATCCAGGTCCAGTCTGATGCCGCAATTTCATCATCCATACCCAAAGCTGCCATGCGCAGGAATTTTCTGGGGTCCATGCCAGCAAGGCCCGTGGCTGGACAGCCTGATGAACAGGCACCGCAGGTAAGACACAGATTTAAATTGCCGCCCTCGGGCAATATATCTTTGACCTTGTCCATGAAGGTGGTGCGTTTTTTGTTACTTATCTTGATCGCAGGTTCGCTCAATATTTTCCCTCCTGAATTGTGATGGAAAAAACTTCTCAGGATTTTTCTTAAATAAAATCCATCTCCAGTACCTTTAAATATCCGGAATACTAAAAGCATAAAATGTGCCATGATTTGTCTGGAAATAAAATTTTTAATAATACAGTTTTATCAAGTGGTTAAACTGAAACAGAAAAGATGGAATTTGCTTTGAATATTTGCTATTTTGCGACGCCATGCTTTGTACCGTCTCATAAATGCGTTGTTTTTGCAAAAAACAGATGACATTTTTCATGAAATACTTTACCACTGAAGGGTGTCACCCAATGTCCAGGTTTTTCAGGCTGCCCAAATTCAAAGGAATACGCCATATAATAATTTTGTGTTCATTGGATGTGAGGTAGGCTTGGACAAAGGTGGATTAGGGCTTGGGTCACATGGGCAGTGGGTATCCCTTTTTGAAATGGGGTAGATGAGTGACGGGTGTGAACAACAATTTTTGAATTTGAAGTCTGATGACAAGGAAATAATGAAAAAGAAGTATGCAGACACTCTTTTTGATCGGAGTACCACTGAGATAATTCTGGAAAGTATTTCCGATGGTGTTTTTACCGTGGATCAGGACTGGAAGATCATGTCCTTTAATCGGGCGGCCGAAAATATCACCGGTGTGAAAGCGGACGAGGCCATTGGGAAAAAGTGCTGGCAGGTGTTTCGCTCCAATATGTGCCAAGAAGAGTGTGCTTTAAAAAAGACGATGAGAGAAGGACGGGATTTTGTCAGCTCCGCCACCCATATCACCCGCAAAGATGGGGGGCAGGTGCCCATCACCGTCTCCACCTCTCTGTTAAAGGATCATGACGGAAGGGCGCTGGGGGGAGTGGAGACCTTTCGGGATCACACCCATGTGGAAGAGTTGAGAAAGAAGCTGTCTGACACCTGGCAGCTGGGGGATATCATCAGTCGTTGTCCTGCCATAAAAGAAATTTTTAACATCCTTCCCCAAATATCTGAAAGTGACAGCACCGTGGTGATCGGTGGAGAGACTGGCACCGGAAAAGAACTCATGGCAAAGGCCATCCACAATCTCAGTCACCGAAGGGATGAGCCCTTTGTTGCCATAAATTGTGGTGCCTTGCCTGACTCGTTGTTGGAATCTGAGCTGTTTGGATATAAAGCCGGGGCCTTCACCCATGCCATTAAAGATAAACCGGGGCTTTTTTCCCAGGCCCGGGGGGGCACCATTTTTCTGGATGAAATAGGGGATACCAGTCCGGCCTTCCAGGTGAGGCTGCTCCGGGTGCTGGAAGCCCGGGAATTCCAGCCCCTGGGTGGGATTAAAAAAGAGAGGGCCGATGTGCGCATCATTTCGGCTTCCAACAAAAACCTGGAAAAGATGGTGGCGGAGAATACGTTTCGCCAGGATCTTTACTACCGTCTTAACGTGGTGTTGCTTAACCTTCCCCCCTTACGGGAGCGCATGGAAGATATCCCGCTGCTGGTGGATCATTTTATCTCCCGGCTCAACGCCCTGCGGGGAAAATCTGTACGGGCCATGGACCGTGATGCCCTTGCCCTTCTCATGGCCCACACATTTCCCGGAAATGTCCGGGAGCTTGAAAATATCATTGAACATGCCTTTGTGCTTTGTTGCGACGGGGACATCTCGGTGGCCCATCTTCCGGGTACCCTATCCGTTTTCCGACCTGGGGAAGATCAAAGCAATCATTCCTGGGACCCGGTGAAATCCGCCGAGTTCAGTGTAATCATGACGGCCCTGGAACAGAATAATTATAATCGTAAAGCGACGGCACAAACATTGGGGATGCATAAAAGTACCCTTTTTAGGAAAATAAACCGGCTGGGGATCACCCTGCCCAGTGTGGATGGACGCTCCAGACACCAGCCATAACACTCATGCCTGGAGGCGGGAAGATACATGGTATCTGAAATCATTGTACTGATTGACGTCCGGGAAGCGGAGACGGCTCTTGTAAAGGCCTTGACCTCCTCCTTTGAAATGGAGTTATGCACCCTTGCCAGGGATGATTTTCTGGAGCGGGGTCAGATTTTCCAAGACAAGCCCGTTTGCCTGGTTGTACTTCAGGTGGATGGAGACCATGGGCAGCAGTTTCGAAGATTGCGCTGGATTCGGAAACAATTGCTAAAACCAGTGCCGGTACTGGTCATGCTTCCCGGGGATGCTTCCATGCACACCGTAGCCTATATCAAGGCCGGTGCAGATGATTATTGCCTGTTACCCCTCCATGAAGGTCGATTTGCCGTTCGGTTTCTTGTGCTTTTGGAGTGTGGCCAAGCCATGGTTCATGCGTCTGTTCCCCAGGATGGGGCCATGGGCCCTGCCCCCCGGGGTGATGCAGAGGTATGGTATCGCATTGTGGAATTTCTCCGGGAAGGGCTTTCCTTTTTTTCACCGGGATACCAGGCCTCAGGGAAAAATACCCAGCCCATACTTAATAGATGGGAACGGATAGAGAAACTGGGTGTTGGCGGGGATGGTGTGGTGTGGAAGGTGCGTGAAATAGACACCGGTCATGTGGCTGTGGCCAAAATTCCCCACAAAAGGGAAATGAATACCAGTGCCGTCCGGGCTGCTGCCATCTTAAAGCGTTTGATTCATCATCCCAATGTGGTGCATCTCATAGAGGTGGTAAAGGATGAGGATCGATTTGTTCTGATCCAGGAGTATGTTGAAGGCCAGACCTTGAGTCACCTTCTTGCATCGGGTCTGTCTGCTGGTAATAAAGAGGATATCTTTCTCCAGCTACTCTCTGTCACTGCCTATGCCCACCACCACAGTGTGATGCACCGGGATATCAAGCCGGATAATATCATTATTACCCCCACAGGAAACGTGAAGCTTCTTGATTTTGGCATTGCCGAGGATCTGGTGTGGCAGGATGGGGCTGGCAACACTGAAGGAACTCTTGATTTCATGCCCCCGGAACAGTTTGAGGGCAAAAGCAGCCTGGCCACGGATGTGTGGGCACTTGGCATTATTCTCTATCTCTTTGTTGTAAATCGGCTTCCCTTTTGCCATGATAACCAGTATTTTCCCATGGACATCTCCATGGATATGAATGTGGTTCCTCCCCTGAACATTAATCCTGAGATCTCCCTTGATCTAAATCGCATTATTATGACCTGCCTTGAAGTCTCCCTGGATAAGCGGTATCCCAGTGCCCTGGTGCTTCTGGAAGATTTTTCCCGAACTTTTCCCCGTTTTGGCCAGGGGGATGTTTTTCCGGAATAGATTTTTTCCCAATGCGCCCAACCAAAGCGCTTTCCAATGACATGATCATGGCGTTACGATTTCGGGGTTGTGATGATCATCACAA
>JASFYZ010000041.1:0-6432 GCA_045046665.1 Desulfobacterium sp. | reverse complement strand
GTAGACGGCCCAATTGGCCGGTTCCTATTGCCCCTCGGGGGGGGCTCTGCTGAGGTTGCCCGGAAGTTTTATTTTCTAATAAAAAAAGGAACCTCCCATGGAAGAAATCCTCATTGATTATGTCACTGGCAAGCCCATCCCCAATGTGGGACCCGAAAAAAGCCGCCAGTTGTTCGAAAAAATTCTGGTGGAAACCAAGGGTTTTTCCAAAAAAGAAATTCGAGTGGATGAACCCATCACCGTGACATTCCAGAATCAGCCCTATCACTCCACCCTGGATCTGGTGGTATTTTGCGATGATCGCCCCTTCATGGCCGTGAGATGCATTGCAGGATCCCTGGGATCCTATGAAAGGGAAATCCTTGCCGGAGCCCGGCTGATTTATGATCATCAGATCCCTTTTTCCGTGGCCACCAATGGTAAAGACGCCCTGGTTCGTAACGTCATCACAGGCAGGCTCCATGGGGAGGGGTTGGACATTGTCCCCACCCGGGAATGGGCCGGAAAGCAGATGAAAGACGTGGGGATAATGGCATTTCCAGACAATAAAAGAGAACGGGAGATGATCCTTTTTCGGTCCTATAATATGGAAAAAGATGAAAACGAGTGTGACCGGTAGGTGGCAGAGAGATCCGCCACCATCTGTGTAGCCCATCCAAGGGGCTGACTGGACCATACATACTTATTGTTTGAGCCAAACAAAAGCGGGTTTGCTCACACCACCGGCCACTTTGGAAGGGGTTACGCTTTGGGGACTTCTTTTCCGCAATGTTTACAAAGACTTGCCCTATTTTTAATAATCTCTGCACAAAAGGGGCACTCCCTTGTATAGTGCCGTTTATGAATTGCCTTGACTGCATCCTTGGCTGCTGTCTGGAGCACCGGCGAAGGAAATTTATGGTTGGACATGTGGTCAATGGCATCTGTATCGGCCAGCTCCCCAACCATTTCAGCGGCCTTCAACCTTACCCTGGCAGGTTTCAGTGGATCCAGAAGAACTTTAAGAATCTCATCCCAATCCTTGGAAATATAAAAATCCGTGAGCAGAGAAAAACCCAGCTTCAGGGCTTCCTTCTGGGCCTCCCTGGCCACCATCTCCTCATCATCCAACTTTTGTCCCGTCCCGCCTATGGGGCTGAACACCGGCATATAATCAAAATTATCATTTCCAGGCTGATTGATACAGCGATAAGAGGCACTAAACTCCATGGTTTCCTTCAAGTCGTCCCACCCCTTTTTATAACTGGGGCACTCATCATTGAAGCAGACAAACAAATAGGGGGTCCCCCATCCCAGACCATCACTAAAAGTAATTTCAGGAACTTCCCAAATGCTCATTTCAAGATTGCAGTGGGGACACCGGGGTTTGTCCATATCCAGAATTTTCTGGAACACGTCCTCTTTGGTTTCAAAAGCCATATTAACTCTCCTTAGTTTTCACTCCATAGCCACAGGGTCCGTCCCATAAATGCTCGACTCGTTAACATCCGCATTTGTCAAACACCATGCGTTGCAAATTCAAGCCATTGACGAACATCCTCACAAAACAGGCAAAGCACCCATGACTGACAAGGTTATAAAAATTCATATATATAGACCCGATACTTTGGGCATAGTTGGCAAAGTAAGACGCTGGGCTGGCATTGTCAACGAGGGGGGGGGGCGGTTTAGCCTGGAGATACTGGAACCACTTGCCACTTGCCCTCCCCGGGCTGGGTTAAAATCAAAAATCGGATTTAAAAAGGTCCTCAGATTCCGTAAAAACCCTGGGGCTGGGGGTGACCTTTGTGGGGACGGTTCCCTCCTTAAAGCACTCAAACAGGGTTTTTGATGACGACCCATTGGGCAACAGGCCGGTTTTGGCATCAATTTTTGCAAACACCACTCCCTCCGGGGCATTAAAGGTTCGTACCGGTTTTCCCTTCAGTACCCCGGCCATGTACCCCAGCCAGATGGGACTTGCCGTGCGGGACCCAGTTTCTCCTCTGCCCAGGGAAGCCTCGTTGTCAAATCCCACCCACACACCCGTGGCATACTCCGGGGTGTATCCCAGAAACCAGGCATCATGAAGATTATTGGTGGTACCGGTCTTGCCAGCAGCCGGTCGTTTCAAGGCTTTGACCCGCCATCCGGTTCCCGAGGTCACGGCACTTTCCAGAATGCTGGTCATGATATAGGCGGTGCTCATATCAATGGCTTTTTTTCTTTTCAGCTCTGCCTGTTCAATGACATTGCCATCCCTGTCCAGAATTTTGGTAATAAACACAGGTTCAATGTGATAGCCTTGGTTGGCAAACACCGTGTAAGCCCCCACAATTTCCAGAAGAGATGCGCCGGAGGAGCCCAGAGAAATGGACAGATCCCTGGCAATGGGAGAGGAAATACCCAGTCTCCTAGCATAGTCCAGGACATAATCAATGCCAATGTCCTGGAGAATTTTCACGGTTACCACATTACGGGATTTCACAAGGGCATGGCGAAATAAGGTGGGACCATGGAAGATATCTTTGTAGTTATGGGGCTTCCAGGTAGCATCTTTATTGGCACCGGAGAACACCACAGGGGAATCAATAATCACACTTGCTGCGGTGTACCCCTTGTCCAGGGCCGCCGCGTAAATGATGGGTTTAAAGCTTGATCCTGGCTGACGTCGGGACTGGATGGCCCGGTTGAACTGAGAATTTTTGTAATCCCTTCCACCAATCATGGCCTTTACAAGTCCGGTGCCTGTCTCTATGCTTAACAGGGCTGACTGGGCAAGGGGTTCCTGCTCCAGGGAGAACACCCAGCGCTGTTTTTTTTCATCAAAGGCAATGGCCCGGACATTGATCACGTCCCCGGCCTTAAACACCTGGGTGGGTCGGGTGATTTTTTTCCGCCCGTAGGCCACCCTTATATTGGGTTTTCTGGCCCATTTAATGTCCTTGATGGGGATAATACCATTAATATTTCCCACCTGGACCCGGGTGTTCTTACTCTTTTTTTCAAACCCCATGACCACACCCTGGCAAACCTGATCCGGTGTTAATTTTTCCGACTGCATTTCACTGGCAACCGCCTTACAATAGCCCTGGACCTCATTCGGGGCAAGGGTTTTAACAGGCCCCCGGAACCCCTGACGTCTGTCCAGGTCCACAAGTCCTTTGAGTACCTCTTTACGAGCGATTTTCTGGTATTCAATGTCCACGGCGGTATGAATCTGGAGCCCCTGTTCGTAGAGGGCATCTTCGCCATATTTTTTAACCACATAGCGCCGGACGTGCTCGGTGTAACAGGGCACCTTTTCAATGAACCAGTTTTTCCGGGGCTGGATGTCCAAGACCTTGTTCATGGCCTCTGTGACGGCCACATTATCAATGTAGCCATCCTCCTTCATTCGGTTGAGCACATAAATCTGTCGCTGCCGGGCCCGGTCATAGTGGCGGAAGGGAGAATACTTGCTGGGGGCCTGGGGAAGTCCAGCCAGCATGGAACACTCGGCAAGGGTGAGAGCCTTTGCGTGTTTGCCAAAATAATTTTCCGCCGCTGCCTCCACCCCATGGGCCCCATGTCCCAGATATATTTGGTTGAGATAAAGAAACAAAATCTCATCCTTGGAAAAGCGCCGGTCAATGCGATGGGCCAGGATGACTTCCTTTACCTTTCGTTCATAGGTTCGCTCGGGGGAGAGGAAAAAGGATTTGGTCACCTGCTGGGTGATGGTGCTGCCCCCCTGCACAATGCCTCCCGCCCTAAGGTTTTTAACAAAAGCCCTTAATATACCCGCAAAATCGACCCCTCCATGTTCCCGAAACCGTGAATCCTCGGCCGCAATAAAGGCATTTTTCAAATGATCCGGCATGTCAGCAAGGGAAATAACAATGCGCCGCTCCCGGAAAAACTCGCCGATTTTTCTGCCGTCATCGGAAAAAACAGTGGTAACCGTGGCAGGTCGATAATCTTTTAAACTATTAATCTTTGGGAGATCTTTGCTGATGTAAAAATAGAACCCGGTGACACCTGCACCCAGTAAAACAACGCCGGTAAAGGAAAGAATTGTTATCCATTTTAATAGTTTGATAAAAACACCTGGTTTATTTTTTTTTTCACGCTGTTTACGGATTTTTGATGTCGATTTGTCTGGTTTGTGTGTGGTAGATGTCATGGAAGCCTGTTGTTTCAATCAATATTTTTATATAAGAATACGAGCTTTGGGTCTGGGCCACGATCCTGTTTTTTCAAAAAACTTGATCATGGAGTACTTATCAGATAAAAAAGGCCATGGCAAGCAGAGAGGCTTGGCTTTTACCTGGGGCACCCGGTGGTACGTCCCCGACTCCCCATGGGCAATAGTTGAAAATTAATTGACATTTTAGACTTAGGCTGTTAGAAATAAAGGTTTTATAAACTAAAATAAAGGAGACATCATAAATGACAGATCTTGATTTCAAAAAGACCGGCGGGCTTATACCGGCCATTGCCCAGGATTTTGAAACAGGTGATGTATTAATGCTGGCATATATGAATGAAGCGGCCTGGAAAGAGACCCTTGCATCGGGCATGGCCACCTACTTCAGTCGGTCACGTCAGTCGCTGTGGAAAAAAGGGGAAACCTCTGGAAACCAGCAGGTTGTCAAAGAAATTCGTGTGGACTGTGACAATGACACCGTGCTGCTCAAGGTGGAGCAGATTGGCGGGGCCGCCTGCCACAAAGGATACCGCAGCTGTTTCTACAAGAAGATCATTGATAAAGATAGTGTTGAAATCGTTGAACCCAAAATATTTGACCCCAAAGAGGTATATAAATAATGGAAAACGTTTTAAAACTGGGCATTCCCAAGGGAAGCCTTCAGGAAGCCACCGTGGCCCTTTTTCGTCGCAGTGGCTGGAAGATCAGCATCCACGGCAGAAGCTATTTCCCGGATATTAATGATGAGTCCATTGAATGCGCACTGTGCCGGGCCCAGGAGATGTCCATCAACGTGGAAACCGGTGTGATTGATGCTGGTCTCACTGGAAAAGACTGGATTGCCGAGCACCAGTCCGATGTCCATGTGGTGTCTGATCTCATCTACTCCAAGGTCAGTGCCAGACCGGCCAGATGGGTGATTGCCGTTGCCGGGGATTCCCCCATGAACTGTCTGGAGGACCTCCGGGGGAAAACCATCTCCACAGAACTTCTCCAGTTCACCCGTCGATTTTTTAAAGAACGCAACATTGACGTCAATGTTAAATTCTCCTGGGGAGCCACCGAGGCAAAAATTGTATCGGGCCTTGCCGACGCCATTGTGGAAATCACCGAAACCGAAAGCACCATTCGGGCCCACAACCTCAAGGTCATCCACGAAGTCATGCAGACCAACACCCAGCTCATTGCCAACAAAAAAGCCTGGAAAAATCCGGTGAAACGGAAAAAAATTGAGCAGATTGCCCTGCTTCTCCAAAGCGCCCTTGTGGCTGATAAACTGGTGGGACTTAAAATGAATGTCCCTGAAAATAAAATGGAAAAAATAATTGCCCTGTTGCCCAGCCTCAATGGCCCCACCGTGGCGTCCATTTACCAATCTGACTGGTTTTCCGTTGAAAGCATTGTGGATGCCGGTGTCACCCGGGACCTCATCCCCGAACTTATCCGGGAAGGGGCCGAAGGCATTATTGAATACCCATTGAATAAGGTACTCTAAATATGAAACCCATAAAGGCTGCCGGGCGAACCCGGGAAATCACCCCCTTCATTGTCATGGAAATCCTTGAAAAAATCCATGAAATGGAGTCCAGGGGAATTGATGTGATACACATGGAGGTGGGGGAACCCGACTGCAATATCCCGGAATGTGTGCAGACCGCTACATCACAGGGGTTTTCCTGCCATGAAACCGGGTACACCCACAGCCTGGGGGATATCCGCTTACGCCGGGCCATTGGCGAGCATTACCAGGAACAATACGGCGTCACGGTTGATCCCGGCAGAATCATGGTTTCATCGGGCACCTCCCCTGCCATGCTCATGCTTTTTTCCGCCATGCTGGACCCCGGGGATGAGGTGATCATCTCCGATCCCCACTACGCATGTTACCCCAATTTCATCCGCTTTGCCCAGGGCATACCGGTAAATGTGCCGGTGTTTGAAGAACAGGGGTTCCAGTACACCCCCGAAGCCATTGAGAAAAAAATCACAGACAAAACCCGTGCCATCTTGATCAATTCTCCATCCAACCCCACAGGTCAGGTCATCGGTCTTGATCGCATGAAAGAGATCCATGAGCTGGCAGACTCCCGGGACATCTGTATCATCTCCGATGAGATCTACCATGGACTGGTGTACGAAGGCCGAGAACACTCCATTCTGGAGGTCACGGATGACGCCTTTGTGTTCAATGGATTTTCCAAAAAATTCGCCATGACCGGCCTTCGGCTGGGATACCTCATTGCACCGGAATATTTCATCCGCCC
>JASFYZ010000040.1:0-5818 GCA_045046665.1 Desulfobacterium sp. | reverse complement strand
CTGTCAGGGGAATCCGCTGTGGCGTTCTCTCCAGGAAAAGGATCCAGGGAACTTGGGACCGCTTTTTCTTCAACTTTTTCTTCTGGACCAGATTCGGCGGCATGGGCATCCAAGACGTCACTCTTATCCAAGGGTTCCCCGGTTGCATCTGTGGACAGGGGATTCATGGCATCCGTGGCTGCTTTCAGATCATCCGTAACCGATTTGATGGGGGCCTTAAATTCATTAACAGTACTTTCCACATCAATACTTTGTTTAAAATCCTGAGCTGCTTTTTTAAACTCTCCCATGGCACGACCCAGGGTTTTGGCCAGATCAGGTAATTTTTTAGGCCCAATCACCATCAATGCGATGGCCAGAATCAGTAAAATCTCGGGCATTCCCAAACCAAACATTATATATAACTCCTTCTTTATTTAGAACAGACCACTGTCCACAAGACAGCAGCGCCATAAGCAATTGAACATTCTTTATATAAAAACCCGATAAGAAAACCCCTGAGTCTTTAGCTCAGGGGGGTTGACTATTGCCATTTTTCTATAACAAATACTTATAACATGTCAAGAGACCGGCCGTTTCTTTTTAGGTGGGGCTGGTGGACGTCTTCTGGAGTTACTGGTCCGGGAAGGCCGCCGGGATGAACCCGCAGAAGTTCGCTTTTTGGGGATGGGCCGTTCCATACGAATTTTAATGGGTTTGGGAAGGGTTGCCAGCATCGCATCATCAGGGTACTCGCAGGTCAGAGAATCTCCCAGAACTGCCTCAATGGCGGGGATGTAAAAAGAACTGTTTTCATCGGCAAAACTCACGGAGATGCCGTCGGCCCCGGCCCGGCCGGTGCGACCGATCCTGTGCACGTAATGCTCGGGTTCCTGGGGAAGATCATAGTTGATCACATGGCTGATGCCCTGAATGTGCAGGCCCCTAGCCGCCACATCCGTGGCCACCAGAATCTTAACCTTTCCATTTTTAAAATCTTCCAGGGTCCTGACCCGTCGTGCCTGGGAAACCTCACCGGATAAGATATCCGCATTAAGCCCATACTCTTTACACTTGTGGGCCAGTCGCCGTGTGGTGTCTCTTCTGTTAACAAACACAATGACCCTGTCAAGCTTCTCATCGTGGATGAGATTGTACAACAGAACGAATTTTTCCTCTTCAGTGACGATGTACACTTTCTGGTTAACGCTCTCCGAAGCGGCATGACCCGGATCAATCTCTATTTTAACAGGGTCTTTGGTCCACTGGGAGGCCAGCCTCAATATTTCAGGACTAAGCGTAGCACTGAAAAACATGGTCTGGCGTTGCTCCTTTTGGGGAGTTCCATAGATAATGCGTCGAATATCTGGCAAAAATCCCATGTCCAACATGCGGTCTGCCTCATCCAAAACCAGGATCTCTACTTTTTTGAGATTTATAATTTTTTGGCCCATGAAATCAATGAGCCTGCCCGGGGTGGCCGCAATGACATCCACATGGCGATTTGCAAGCATCTCCTGCTGTTTTCTGTAATCCATGCCACCAAATACCGCCACCATGCGCAACGGGGTGTACTTGGCAAGGTCCTTGCCATCCTTTTCAATCTGGATAACCAGCTCCCTTGTGGGGGCCAGAATCAAGGCCCGGGGGGTACCATTTTCCCGCTTTCCACGGATGGGATTTCGCAGCAATCGCGTGAATATACCCACCAGAAACGCCGCACTTTTACCCGTTCCGGTCTGGGCTTCCGCCGTGGCATCCGTTCCCTTCAGGGCATGGGGCAGCACTTCTGCCTGCACCGGCATGGTGTAGTCAAACTTTAAATCGGCAATAGCATGCATGAGGCTTAAGGGGAGTTTAAAATCATGGAACCGGGATTTTCCCTCCATGGGAGGCACCTGAAAGTTTTCCAGGCTCCATCTGGGTTTCTTTGGACGGGGAGGACGCGGGGGCGGAGTAGGAGTAGGGGTAGGGGATGCTGGCTCTGATTCCAACAAAGGTTCAGCCGTTTTATCAGGCAATTTCTGATGGCTGGTGGATCCAGCCCCTGGAGAGACGGCCCCATCCACTTTTTGTTCACTCTTTTTTCCAAGCAGTCTGGCAAATAACGATGAAAAAAAACGTATCAATCACTTATACCTTTTACAAAAGGCCCTCACCGCGGCATGGGCCGTTGCAATGGCAACCCCTGATCCGCACTTCAAGCGGGTCCAGTCGCAGTGGGCCAAAATTGAGCCTGTGGCAAACAGGCCGGGGGAAAAGGGCATTGACGATTCTGCCAATGGCTGAAACATCCCGTCAACCTGGAGGCCTGCACGATTGATCGGGTGACCCCGGGGATCAAACAAATGGGGGTTGTGCCATTTATCTCTTTCCGTTGGCTGGGTCACCGGAAGATCCATGAGGGATTCACGGATGCCGGTACGTTCCGCCGTCAACCCTTTTCCCAAAAATCGCCCCGTTGCAAGGATAACACCCTTTGATTCTATTCGCTTAAGAGTCTCGGATTCTCCGGCAGTGATCTTGAATTTTCCGCTGGAAAAACTCTCAACTCTTTTTACCATTTCTGGCAAAGAATGCAAAGCATCATTTTGTTTCAACCCCTTTAAGAAAATCTCCTGGAGCCGAATTCCGGGCACGGATACCGGAGGGGTGGGAATTTCAAACACGGTGACCCCAAGCAACTGCTCCAGGGCTCTAAGGGTTTCGTAGGATTTGTACATGCCCAAAAGGGCGGGGAAGCCCACGGCAGTGGCATCTTTTACCAACGGCAATATCTCTTGCGCCAGTTTTTCGCGATTTTCCTGGACATCCAGGCTCCTTGCCAGATGCTCGGAGAAAACCTCTTCCATTAGTTCTGTACCGGGGAATTGAATGGTTTCATCCCTCAAGCCTTCCCACGTCCCTCCCAGGGCCGACCTGATCTGACGGGCACTGTATATTTTAAGCCCGGTAAAATCCATGAGCAATGTGGGCGGGCATTTTTCCAGCACCTTTACCCCCCTCCACATGGAAAGGGGAATCATATGACTTTTTTTCAGGGTTCCCATGGAAGTGATAATGTCAACATTACGCACGGGATCACGCCGGTAAGGTAGCCCATTGTCCCCCAGAAACCGTTGCACCGTCTCCAGGGCGGTATCAATCTCTTTATTGGAAATGACAGAATAGGGATGTTCGGGCACCTCGGCCCGGATGCGATCAATGGCGGCAAAGGGATCATCCCATTGATGCCCTGGCGGATACACCCCCATGAGATCCATGAGGCCTGTGGCAAAATGAATGGAACTGGTTTTTCCTGTCAACACCACGGAACACCCTTGTTCCAGGGCAAAAAGGGCCGCAGAAAGTCCGGCCATGCCCGTGCCGATGATGGTAAGGTCTGCTTTAATGGGTTCTATACTATTTGTCTTCATGTCACTCCCCATCGTGATCACCTGCCAGTTCAAGATCAAAGAATCCACAGTGCATGGCTTCGGTCAACTCCGCCTGGATGAGCTGTTCACCCCAGAAAATGGGCAACTGCCCCTTCCAGCGCTCGTTTAAAAAGGCCTTGATGTCATCCACCCCATGGCTACCGGTAAGAGCTCCCTTATCATACATGTGGGCCAGAACCCGGACACTGCAAAAGGCTCCCTGGCAAGGTCCCTTGCCCAATCTGCTACGCTTTCCAATATTTAAAAGATCTGGAATTTCATTGTTTTTTTTCAACTCACAGGCGATGTCATCAATGGTTTTTTCGGAAATCATCTCACACTCGCAAAGGATCTTATCTGTCTCGCCATGGGCCTTGGCCATCCAACGTTTCGGGGCAAGCCCCGGATCCGTCCACTTACCTTCCATGGTGGAGGGAAGGGGTTCCGTGCGGGTAATGCAGGGGTTTTTATTGCCAAGTTTTTTAGAGGCCATGTCCGAGGTTTTTTCCGCCATCAATCTAAAGGTGGTGAGTTTTCCCCCGGTGATGGTGATGAAGTTATCCACCCCATCTTTTCCATGGTCCAGCAGGATAAAGCCCCGGCTGACGTTGCGATCATCAGCTCCGCCATCTGCTGACCCCACCAGAGGCCGTACCCCGGAATAGGCTCGGATATACCGCACCTGTTCAAGAAAAGGGATCATCTGTGCCCCCTGGGACACTATGCAATCGGTTTCCGCCACCGTGGGTACAATATCGTCCGGATCATCCACCCGCCGGGAGGTGGTGCCAATGATGGACACCGTGCCACCGGGCACCAGGATATCCCCATCGCCCGGGGGCCGGAGACGATTTACCACACCATTGTTGATCCTGGACTGGGTCACCAGCAGGGTGCCCATGGAGCAGAGAATGTTCAACGAGGCCCCGGCCATGGTAGCAATTTGACCGGCCCAGGCCCCGCTGGCATTGATCACCAATTGTGGATGCACGGTCATGGACTTCCCCGATCGGGTATCTTCTAAAAGTACGGACTCAATGCCATGGGTGCCCATAATAAATTCAGTGGCCCGGGTATGACAAAAGAGCCTTGAACCCAATTGTTTTGCATGGGCAATGTTTTCAAGAGAAAGCATAAAGGGATCAATGGAACCATCTTCCACGCCATAGGCGGCAATGAGTTGGGGGGAGAGTTCCGGTTCCAGTTCCCTGGCCTCATCAAGGCCCAGGGGAGTAAAGGGAAGACCACTTTTTTCACAAAACCCGGAAAAATCAGCCACATAATTTTCATCATCCCCCTGCACTGCCACAAACATCCCCCCGCAGTCATCAATGCACTGGGGAGCCACCTTTCTAAGGATACGCCCCTCTTCCATGCACTCTCTGGCACTGTGCACATCATTGGACACATACCGTGCCCCGCTGTGGAGAAGGCCATGATTACCGCCGGATGCACCGGCATTTATATCTCCTTTTTCCACCAGGATTGAAGAAATCCCCCTCAGGGCCAGATCCCTTGCAATGCCGGTGCCTGTCACTCCACCCCCAATGATTAACACCTCGGTTTCCACCCCGCCCTCCTCCATTGTTCCGTGAAAATTTTAGTCAACCAAACAATGATTTTCGTTTCTCGTATAGGCAAATTCAGACGAAATACCAGATCTGCCCATGGCAGTTATTCACAATTGAACATGGTTAATGTCTATAATTAATTAGCTGTAAAAACAGACCAAACATACCTATTGTATTACCATTTGAAACAGGGTTTTGGCAATATGATATTTTTAGTTTACAACATTTACATTAGCGATGGGGATCAGGCAAGTCAAGACCAGGAGATCAACCCGGGCAGGCATCTCAGATAATCGTCCCCGGCAGGTGTAACCCTGACAGTGAACCCAAAGCGCCCGGAAAGCCCACAGGGCGCGAACTCGATCCTCCAAACGGGCAAGATTGGCAGCTTCCCGGACATTGTTATCCAGCAATGTTGTCATCCTGTTGAAAATAGGGATATAGAAAAGTCGTTCATAATCACCCACCATTCTCAGGCTGCAAAAATTTTCCATGGCCATTTTTATGGAGGACTATTGTGCGACAATAGACACGCTGAAACAACCGATAACAGAACAAAAAGCCCTGCTTCAGTCTGTCCAGGAAGAACACAAGGCTTTCATATCTTCCTTAAAGGCAGAACATAAGAAATTTACAAAAAGAACTCAAACAAGCTCGGGCAGATTTGACCACCACCCAGGACGCTTTAAATACTAAAAAACTCACAACCGCGCAAAAATGAATACAAAATGCCAACGCACAATTTTCAGAAAAGTTTACTTTTGAGTCATAAAACTTGCATTCGTTTAGAGTATATGCTTAAATCAAGGATTATGTTTATAATGTGTTTGTTTTTATAAAACAAATTTAATT
>JASFYZ010000039.1:0-5717 GCA_045046665.1 Desulfobacterium sp. | reverse complement strand
AACTTGAGACCTGTATTAATTGAGGTTCTCCTTCATTTTGAGCAGAGATTAAAAAAATTATGAAAATTGATGACGTAAATATTGAGATTATCAAAGAACTACGCAATGGCAGACAATCCTTTAAAAAAATAGCAGACAAGCTGGGCATCACAGAGAACACGGTGCGAACCCGGGTGAACAAGCTCAGGGAAGAAGGAGTCCTGGATATCTGTGGATTGTTTGATCCGGCCTGCCTTCCCGGACATCAAAGCGTTATTATCGGTATCAAGCTTTCTGCCGCCAACCTGGTGGAAAAGGGCGAAGAGATATCAAAGCTCGTGGGCGTGATCTCGGCCAGCGTGGTCACCGGACGATATGACCTGATCATCCAGGTGCTGTTCAAACCGGGATTTGGGCTCCTGGAATTCTACACCAACGAGATCTCCAAGGTCCAGGGAATAAACACAGTGGAAACCTTTGTGATATATAAAGCTTATAATCTTAAGGTCCCCTATGTTTTATAAAAAATACTGAAAATTGACCAAACAGGGGGGGAGACATGGAAACGACAATGAAGACGACACCTTTGAATCAATGGCACAGATCCCATGGTGCCAACATGGCCAACTTTGGTGGATTTGACATGCCGTTATGGTATGACACCGGCGTAAAGGCGGAACATCTGGCGGTGGTACAGTCCGCAGGTATCTTTGATACCTCCCACATGGCATCGGTGCTGGTCACCGGCCACCAGGCCCTTGACCTGCTGCAATATTGCCACACCCGGAACCTTTCCTCCCTGGCCGACGGCCGATGCGTGTATGGGGCCATACTCAATGATCAGGGCCATGTCATTGACGATGCCATTGTCTATCGTTTCCAGGCAGATCATTACATGGTGTGTGTCAATGCTGGCATGGGCACTGCCATTGCCGATCATCTGACGTCCCAGCTTTTTGCCATTCAAAAAGAAAACGCAGATAGCACTGATACCAACGGCAGCATCGGTACCGTGGATATTCAGGATCTTTCCGGAAAGCTTGGCAAGGTGGATATTCAGGGCAAAAATGCTGCCAGGGTCCTGCAACTGCTCCTGGACAACCCCGACGCTGTTTTTGAAAAAATGCCCTATTTTTCCTTTAAGGGCCATTTTGATGAGAAAAGTCCTCTGGCTGATGGGGTGCGGTTGAAAGACGGTACCCCCATTTTGCTCTCCCGGTCGGGGTACACCGGTGAGTTCGGGTTTGAGATTTTCATCAATATCGATGCGGTGGTGGCCTTGTGGGAATCCATTCTCACGGCGGGTGCCCCCTTTAATGTCATTGCCTGCGGCCTGGGATCCCGGGATTCCCTTCGGGCCGGGGCTGTGCTGCCCCTTTCCCACCAGGATGTGGGCCCCTGGAAATTCATGAATCACCCCTGGATGTTTGCCCTACCCCTGGCATCGGATGGCAAGACTTTTACCAAATCCTTTCTGGGGGACAAGGCCCTTTTGGACCCCACCGACACCTTTTACACCCTGCCCTTTGCCGGGGACAATCTTAAGAAAGTGGCCAGTGGCCCGGATTCTCAGGTGATCGATGAAAAGGGAGAGGTGTTGGGCACCGTGCTCACCTGTGCCACTGACATGGCCATTGGTCGCCACGAAGGCAATATTTTAAGCATTGCATCGCCCAATCTGCCCGAAGGGTTCAAGGCCCGGGGGATCAGCTGCGGATTTATCCGGGTGGATCGTCCCCTGGATGTGGGCACCCGGCTGGTGCTCCAGGAAAAAAAGAGAAAAATCAATGTCACTGTGGTTTCCGATGTCCGGCCCCATCGCACGGCCCGGCGAAAAATCACCGATTTTCTGGGGGCCAGTTTTTAGGTTTTAGGTTTTAGCTGCTGGGGCAGAACTGGGTCAATAACAGCAATAAGCGAAGCCTGACCCCACTTTTGCTTCGCCACACATGGAGGGTAATAAAAATGAAAGAGATCAATGAACTGAATCTACCGGAGAATGTAAAGTATTCTAAGGATCATGAATGGGTCGGTGTGGAAGGAGATGTTGTCACCATCGGCATCAACGATTATGCCCAGGATCAGTTGGGTGAAGTGGTGTTTGTGGAAGTACCCGAAGTGGGTGACACCTTTGAAATAGAGGATGAGTTTGGCACCGTGGAGTCGGTGAAGGCCGTTTCTGAACTCTATTGCCCCATTGCCGGTGAGGTGGTGGCCATCAACGAAGATCTGGAAGATGCGCCGGAACTGGTCAATGAATCCCCCTATGAAAAGGGCTGGATCATGAAAATCAAAGTTGCTGATCCCTCTGAACTGGACACCCTTATGGACAAAGCAGCATATCTTGAGATGCTGAAAGGATAATTGCCATGCGTTATCTTCCCCATACCCCACAGGATATTGCAGAGATGCTGGAAAAGACCGGCCATGACACCATGGACGATCTTTTTGAGACCATCCCGGAAAAATTCCACATCCATGGAAAGATGGATCTTCCCCAGCCATTGACCGAATGGGAACTCAATGCCCACATGGAAGAGCTCTCCCAGGACATGTGCGCCTTTCCCAAAAACAAAATTTTTCTGGGTGCTGGCAGCTACCCCCACTACATCCCCTCTTTGATTCCCTATCTTGCCGGTCGTTCGGAATTTTCCACGGCCTACACCCCCTATCAGCCGGAAATCAGCCAGGGCACCCTCCAGGGCATCTATGAATTCCAGACCATGATCACGGAACTGTTGGGCACGGAAGTGTCCACTGCCTCCCATTATGATTGTGGCACGGCCTTGGCAGAATCCCTGCTCATTGCCCTGCGGAAAAAGAAAAAATTAAACAAGGTGGCCGTCTCCTGCCTGGTGCACCCCCATCACCGCCAGATCATCAACACCTATTTTGCCCCGGCCGGATTTGAAATGGTGGAGATCCCCATGGCCGCTGATGGCACCACAGACCTTGATGCCGTTGCCGCCATGGATGGCATTGCCGCCGTGGCCGTGCAATCCCCCAATTTTTTAGGCTGCATTGAAGATCTGGGCAAGGTCAGGGAAATTGCCGATGCCAAAAAAGCCCTTTTCATCACCTCTTTTACCGAAGGACTTGCCTGGGGTCTTTTAAAAAACCCGGGAAGCTTTGGTGCCGACATTGTGGCAGGCGAAGGCCAGAGCTTTGGCATTCCCCAATCCTTTGGAGGACCTGGGCTTGGTATCTTAACGGCCCAAAAAAAATATGTGCGGGATCTGCCAGGCCGACTGGTGGGACGCACCAAAGACAGTAATGGTGAAGAGGGTTTTGTACTCACCCTGTCAACCAGAGAGCAGCACATCAGACGGGAAAAGGCAAGCTCCAACATCTGCTCCAACAACGGTCTTAACGCACTCGTCGCAGGCATGTATCTGGCCACCGTGGGTAAAAAGGGCATCCGGGAGCTGGCACAGATCAACCATGATAAGGCCGTGTTTTTGCGGGATCAACTGGTGGATGCCGGATTTGAGATTGCCTTTGAACGGCCTTTTTTCAACGAATTTGCCCTCAAGGCCCCCAAGGGATATGGGGTGAAACGTCAGAAACTCAAGAAAAAGGGAATTCTGGCCGGATTAAGCCTGGAGTGCTATTACCCTGCCCTAAAAAACCACTACCTGTTCTGCGCCACGGAAGTATTCTCCAGGCAAGATATGGAAAACCTGGCCAAGGAGGTGAAGAATGGCTGATATTACCGGAACCAGCGGTCTGATATTCAAGGAAGCCCTGTTATGGGAAAAAAGCCGGGAGGGGCGTTGCGCCTTTTCCATTCCCAACCGGGATGTACCTGTTGCAGAGCTTGACCCCGAGTTTGTGGGGGATGCCCCGGACCTGCCCCAATTGGGAGAGTTTGACGTGGTGCGCCACTACACAAGGCTTTCCCAGTGGAACTTTGGCCTGGATTCAGGCATGTACCCCTTGGGGTCCTGCACCATGAAATACAATCCCAAGACCAATGAAGTTCAGGCGGCCCTGCCGGGATTTGCCGGAGCCCATCCCATGATTGACGATGAGCTGTCCCAGGGGGCATTGGAACTCTTGTACAACCTGGAACAATACCTGGCAGAGATCACGGGTATGGCTGCCACCACCCTACAGCCGGCGGCCGGTGCCCAAGGAGAACTTGCCGGTATGCTGGTGATCCACGCCTACCATGCCAAACAGGGGCACCAGCGATCCAAGATCATCATCCCGGACACGGCCCATGGCACCAATCCTGCCAGTGCCAGTCTTTGCGGGTATGAATCGGTGAACATCCGATCCGGCCCCGATGGTATCCTGACACCGGAAGCCGTGGCTGAGGTCATGGATGAAGAGACCGCCGGTATCATGATCACCAACCCCAACACGTTAGGGCTGTTTGAAGAGAATTTAAGGGAAATCGCCGACATTGTCCATGGCAAGGGCGGACTTGTATATGGGGATGGGGCCAACATGAACGCCATCATGGGCATTGTCAAGCCCGGAGATATGGGCATTGATGTGATCCATTTCAACCTGCACAAGACCTTTTCCACCCCCCATGGTGGTGGCGGACCCGGGTCCGGTCCCATCTCCGTTGTCAAGGAACTTGAACCATTTCTGCCGGTACCCCGGGTGGAAAAAACCGATGCTGGCTATCGGCTGGTCCACACAAGTCCCGACAGCATTGGACGCATGCTCACCTTCCATGGGCATTTTGGTATCCTTGTCCGGGCCTATGCCTATATCCGGACCATGGGGGCCAAAGGGCTCACCGATGTGAGTAAATTTGCCGTGCTCAATGCCAACTACATCAAGGCAAGTCTTCGGGATGATCTTGATCTGCCCTACGACCGGCCTTGCATGCACGAGTGTGTGTTCACCGATAAAAATCAGGTGGATGATGGGGTGACCACCCTGGACATGGCCAAGCGCATGATGGATTATGGATTTCATCCCCCCACCATCTATTTCCCGTTGGTGGTGCACGGGGCCATCATGATCGAGCCAACGGAAACCGAAAGCAAGGAAACCATTGACCAGTTCATTGAGGCCTTTAAGGCCGTGGTCAAAGAGGCAAAAAAGACGCCGGAGCTGCTAAAAAAAGCCCCCCATCTGTCCAAAGTGTCCCGTCTGGATGAGGTCACCGCTGCCCGAAAACCGGTCCTGAGGGGCTAAATGATGTCCTTTGAAATTATGGATCTGGGGCTTTTGGATTACCAGAAAGCCCTGGATCTGCAACAGCAGTATGTGGAACAAAAAAAAGCCAAAACCCTGGAGACAGATGTTGTTTTAATGCTGGAACATCCGGCGGTGTTCACCCTGGGAAAACGGGGGGGACAGGAGAATCTGGTGGTATCTGAGGCTTTTCTTAAGAAAAAAGGGGTACCTGTGGTGCAGACCGGGCGGGGGGGGAATATCACCTTTCATGGTCCCGGGCAGTTGGTGGTTTACCCCATCATGGATCTTGAACGGGCCAGGATGGGGGTGGCAGATTTTGTCCATCTTTTGGAAGAGATCATGATTAAGATGGCCGGAGATGCCGGGGTGACAGCCCACCGCAGTGCGGTAAACCACGGCATTTGGGTGGAAAACAAAAAACTGGGTTCCATTGGACTTTCCATCACCCGGGGCATCTCCTTTCACGGCCTGGCCCTGAATGCCAATCTGGATCTAACCCCTTTTACCTGGGTGAATCCCTGCGGTCTTGCCGGGGTCTCCATGACCTCCCTGGAGAATGAATTACACCAAAAATCCCC
>JASFYZ010000038.1:0-5764 GCA_045046665.1 Desulfobacterium sp. | reverse complement strand
GAAGCACAGACTCTGTTTGAGGACAAACTTGCCCGCAGTTTCTGTGGTTTAGCCTAAAAGGGCAAAAATACCCCCCGACGTTCCCGTTCCGGTCAGGGCCAGTTGCCGGGGGCGGCATAGTACCATTCTTAATATTTGTTGTGTCTACCCAATGGTGTTTTTAACAATACCCACAAGTTTTTCCGGATCAAAGGGTTTGGAAAGCCAGGTGATAGCTTTGTCTATGGAGAGATGACGGCTGGCAAGTCCGCTAATGACAATCACCGGAATATCCTTGAATTTTTCCTGCTTGGACAGTCGCCGAAAAAATTTAGGCCCCCACTCTCCATTGGGCATTTCAAGATCCAGGGTGATCAAATCTGGATTTTCCCGTTTCATCACTTCAAAAGCCTCTCCGCCTTCATTGGCAGAACAGGTTTCATAGCCATTGTCATTAAAAATATTGATCAGGTATTTTACGATGGTGGGATCATCGTCCACCACAAGTATTTTCTTGGTCATTTCAGCCTCCCTTGAATTCTGTGTACATTGAATTCTATTTTTTATGACACTCGCCACAGGTCACCGGACCACTTTTACGTTCCAGGTGACAGCCACGGCACCGTTCATGGTATTGGGTGATTAATTCCATCTGCTTTGAATCGTCCTTAACTGCATGGCATTCGGAACAGGTGGAATCTTCCGAAGTCTCATCCGCCATGAGTTTGCCATCCTCATATACATGGTGGCACACAGCGCAATCTTCAATGTCTGCATTCTCGTTGTGGTCATCATGGGAAAAGCAGACAAAGGGTCTTTTGTTGTTTTCAAAAACGTCGGCATCAATGTCCATGCAGTCATTACACCATGCCGCAAAGGAGATCAGACTTATGGCAAACATTATGGCTACTATTTTAATGGTTCTGGTTCTTATTTTCAATTTAAATCTCCTTTGCCTATTCTGGAAGTTCCATGATTTCATAAATAATATCTCCAAAGAACTTCAACTCCATGTCAATGCCATAGTGGTGAATGATGTCCTCCAAACCGCCATGGCAGTTGTGACACGGGGCAATGACCACCTCAGCCCCCTTGGCTTTGGCCGCAAATAGCTGTTCTGCTTTGATTTTTCCACTCACCACCCGGGCATTCTTAAAGGGAGGGCCACAGTTGATCACACCGCCACCAGCCACGCAGCAGTAATTGTGTTCCCGGTTGGGGGTCATTTCAATGAAGGTTTTGCAGGTGGAATTTACAATATTTCTGGCCATGTCATGCAGCCCCCGACCCCGGGAAATATTACAGGGGTCATGCAGAGTCACCGGGCGCTCAAACTTCTTTTTGATCTTAATTTTTTCCTTCACAAAAAGATCATTGTAATATTCAATGGCGTGGATCACCTCAAGGGGGGGCATTTTCCATCCCAGTGCACGGTTCCCCATGTCATAGACGGATCGGAAGGCATGTCCGCATTCACCCATGACGATCTTTTTCACTTTCAAATCGGTTGCTGCCTCAAAATGGGCTTTTTTCAGCCGCTCCATCATTTCATAATCACCGGTGAACATGCACATATCACTGTTATCCCATCCCGGCATGGAGGGCATGGTCCAGTTTTCCCCGGCGGCATTCATGATCACAGCGGCCTGATAGATGAGCTGGGCACGGAACTTGGGCTCCGGGCCGATGACGGAATACATAACATCCGCCCCTTCCTTATCCAGGGGAATTCTCAGGTTTTCAACCTCATCCTGGGCCTCTTCTTCCTGCCACATCAGGGTGTCCACCCATTCATCATCCTTGATCCACATTTGATTTTTTGTGACAGAATGACTGTGGGCCGTGTCCTGAATATATAGAGGAACCACCCCCAATTTATGACAGATGCGGCGCATGACAGACATAACATAGGCAATGTCAAGGCCAAAGGGGCAATACATGGCGCATCTTTTGCACAGATTACATTCCGTATAGGCCACCACAGCAGCATTTTGGATAAACTCCGGGGTCACCTTTCCTTTTTTACGCATGATTTCCCACAGGGTCTGTTTCACCTTGGCCGCAGGAGAGTATTTGGGATCTCTGTCCCGTCCCAGGAAATAATGACATCCATCGCTGCAAAGCCCGCAATGAACACAGGTGTCCACATACGTTTTGAGCCTGGCACCTGTCTCACTTTTCAGAACTTGATTAATAATACGTTCTATTTTTTCAGGGGAGAGTTGTTCAATACCTTTTATAATCCCCTGGTCTACTATGGCAGTATCTTTGACTGCCTTTGATTCAGTCATGGCAACCTTCTTTTAAATATAATAATAAATATTAAATCTTGATTAGAACCCAGAATTTATGGTGCCCGAAGCAACTTTTACCAGTCCTTTGCCATCCGAACCCCACCGAACTCAGAGCCCATATACCCCCGGGTAAAGGGAAATAAGAACATGTGAAAAAGTTTTGTAAAGGGGATGGCTGCCAGCATAATTTCACTGGAGAGGATATGTATAATGGTCATGGTGGGAAAGCCAGCCCATTGATGGTATACCCAGAACCCGCTTATAAATGGTGCAGCAACAATGAAAAGAATAAGATAATCCACTGCGGTGGTGAGATATTTTACTTCGGGCAGCATGAGCCGTCTGAGAAGAAAAAAGCCGCAGGAAAAAATAACAATCAGGGTCATGAGATCAGCCACAATGCCGGGAAGGGTAAACCAGCTGATATTAAAACTTTCCTTCCACATGAGGACATGGGCAAAGACAAAAAGGGGCACCAGAAACAGGCAGATATGGAAGGCAAAGGTGACAACGGTCATGGCCGGATTCAAGATCATGTTTCGACTGCCAAAGGGGGTGAGCCAGTGAGCAATGGATCTAAGGGCAAATTTGAGATTCATGTACTCAAATACCAGGGGATCTTTTTTCCGGGCCAGGGTGTAAAGGGAATAAAATCTGAAAGCACTCCCGCCAATAAAAATAATAAAGGCCAGCCAGGCCAAGGGCCCAGTTACAAAGGAATAGGTGGCATGCATATTACAGATCTCCTTTCATCGAAATAATTTCTCTGTTATATTTATTTTTCTCAATTCCCTTTATCATCATTTTTGAGCCGTCAGAATTGAAAACAGGAGATTCCAGATGATCATATGCGGTTTTGAGAATGGTGTCATCCACCATCATATGGTAGGCACCATTGATTTCCACCTTGGCGGCCACTTTCCCGCCATCGGGACTGAAAACCGGTTTCCAGGCCATGTCAAATTTATTTTCCCAGGCCCCACCATCCACGGCAATGCCCCATTTGCCATTATCTTTGAATACGCAGGCAGCACGGTTGCCGTCATCACTTAACACCGCATCTGTGAGGTATTCTGAAAACGTGATATCCCAAGGGATATCATCCACGGCCAGGGTCCATTTTCCATAATCACTGGCCACAATAGCGACAATTTTTAATCCGTCACTGGAGTAAAAATGGTGCCACAATTGATGATATCCCCGATCCCAGGCAATATCGCCATCCTTTGCCAGGAACCATTTACCATTACTCTTCACCGGGGCAGTGACCCCGTCATCAATGGGGGAAAAGCGGGGCATCCACACCGATGAAAAAGGTTTGTCCCAAATTTTGCCATCCACTGCAATGAAATAATCCTGGTAATTGATGCGAACAGATGCGGCCACCCGGGAACCGTCAGAAGAAAAAACAGGCTCCCAGACATTCATGAAATTTCTATCCCAGGGGGTTCCATCCACGGCCACGGAATAACAGCCTTTTCTGAATTTAAAAATTTCAGTTTCAAGCACTGGGATGGTTTCCACCACAGCGGCACTGCGTTTCCCATCCAGGCTCAGGGTCATGTCTGTCAAGCGAGAATAAGTCGTCTCCCAGGGGGCATCATTGGTGATGCAATGATATCGCAACTCTTTCTGGGTGGAGGCACAAACGTGGCTACCCGAGGGATCAAAGGTCATGTTCCATACAAAATCATAGGTGTTTTCCCAAGGGGTATCATCTGTAGAAATGGTCCATTCCGCCATGTCTGAAATCAGGGCCGATAATCGATTGTCCGGGCCATACTTGAGATTCCAGATTTTGTCATAACTGTTTTCCCATGTGGAAAAATTCTCCTCGGGTCCCTGGTGACATATGGTAAATTCCATATCTTCATTTTTTACAATGGCGGCAATATTCTCCCCGTGGGGACTGATACGGGTCTCCTCCATGTAGGAAAATTCATCGTGCCATGGTTCAAGATCAGCCACAAGGCGTTTGCCTGTATCCCAATCCCAGTTGTCTTTATTGCTCATGTTAAGGTGCTCCTTGGTGAAAGCAAAGTTAAATGATATAAAAATTTATAAAAACAATGACGCTTCATTAAATAATGAATGTTCCTTTGAGTCATAACATATAGATTTTTTTTTTCAAAGGGTATTTCCAGGGAGCCCTCCAACATAATAACACCTGGCCTATGCAGCACCTGGGATGCTACAAATGGCTTGGAGCAAATTTTACTGGTGATAATAATTTTATTTTTAGCGCAGAATGTACATGAACGACCCAGGCCGCAAAATTAGAATTGTGCACCGCAAAATCTGAGTATTGAAAAGTTTTTATCTTCATAGTATCCTGCGGACTCATTACTATGGATAATTGACTCAACATTTTGGAAAGGCGATTTTTATCATGGGTTATAAAATTATTTTAGTCCTCTTTTTCCTTCTAATTTCAACCGGCTCCAATGGGTATTCAGAATCGGGAAGTACCCTGTTTGACAATGGCATTGCAGAATTTCAAAAAGGCCGTTATCAGGATGCTATATTCTGGTTTACCAAACTTATTGAAAAAGAACCCTTTAATGCCAAAGCTTATAAAAATAGAGGGGTGGCACGGTTAAGTCTTCAAAAAACGGATATGGCCATGGAAAATCTTGAGCGTACCCACAATCCAGTTCTACAGAATAATGAGGCGTACAAAAAAACCATGGAGGATTTCAACAGCGCCCTGAACCTCGACCCGGAGCTTGAAGGAATACACAGCAATATGGGTGTGGCTTGGTTCTATGCAGGGGAATATAAAAAAGCAATTGCCGAATATGGAAAAGAAATCGAAAAATTTCCTAAAAATCATAGTAGCTTTTTTAACCGGGCAATTTCCTGGGTGGAGTTAAATGAATATGAGAATGCATTAAGAGACCTGCAATCGGTGCTAAGGGTCAAACCGAATGACTATTGGGCCATTGCCTACCAAGGGGACATTTATGAAAAAACCAACAATCCCGCATTGGCCCGGGAATCCTATCTGGCAGCCATGTCTCTGAAAACTGATAATAAATATGCCCATGACAGACTTTTGTTGCTTGATGATGAGGTTGCATCGAATAAAACGGAACAAGCACCATCCTTTATGAAAAAATCCAAAAAAACAGAGACATTCATGGCCCAATCCGTCTCTCTACCAAAGCCAGCATCCATGAAAACATCGGAAACTGTTGTTGCAACGTCTGTTGTGTCCACTGGCGCTACAATACCCAGCATAAAGAAAAAGACAACGCATGCTAAATTCACCATCCAGTTGGGAGCCTTTCTTAACAGTGAGAATGCTGATTATTTAGTCAAACTCCTCACAAAAAAGGGCTACGAGCCCCGGGTGCTTGAAGTACAGGATAAAAAAAATCGGCAATGGACCCTTGTGAGGACGGGCGCATTTCAGACGGCTGGCCTGGCAAAAGAGACACTTGAAAAAGTCAAAAAAGATTTAAAAGTTGACGCGGTGGTTCGCCCTGTGG
>JASFYZ010000037.1:0-7724 GCA_045046665.1 Desulfobacterium sp. | reverse complement strand
TTTTAGGCTAAACCACAGAAACTGCGGGCAAGTTTGTCCTCAAACAGAGTCTGTGCTTCTTAACGCCTAAAAGGGCAAAAACCCTCCCCCTTTGGTTCCCAATGTTCCGGTCAGGGCCAGTTGCCGGGGGCTCTGCTGTCGGCTCTCCGGTGTTGCTTTTTCGTATAACGATCATGGCAAGATCCCTTCGTTGCAAGAGTCTTTGTCACAACATTGGGCAGAAATAAATTCTGCCCCCTACGTTCTTAAACCTTGTATTGCACCTTGTTTGCCCACAATAAAGGTTGCAATCCTAAAGGTTTACCAGGGATTTTTTATAAAAAAATAAGGAATCAAGTTTGATGCTCCAATGAAAAAAATAATCAGCCAAATACAGCACAGCCTTGTTTTTAAACTCATCTTGATCATGGGGTGTGTCTGTTTGATGGCCATTGCTACCTGGGCCTTTTTTACCATCCGGTATCAGAGAAGCAAATCCCTGGATGACAGCACAGATATTGCCGATCGCATCAGTAAAACCATCCGCCTTGGTACCCACTACTCCATGATGCTCAACTCCCGGGATGACATCAACCAGATCATCAAGAATACCGCCACCCAGAAGGGCATTGAAAATGTCCGCATCACCAATAAAAGCGGCGAAATAAAATTTTCCAACATCCCATCGGAGGTGGATCGCACCGAGCCCATGACCTCCTGGACCTGCCGGGTGTGTCACCAGACCTCCCCTCCCCTGGTTAACCTCTCCCTTGCCCAGCGTCGCCGATTATCTGCAACATCCGATGGCGAACGTCTGCTGGGTATTATTACCCCCATCTACAATGAACCCGGGTGCTCGGAAAAATGTCATTTTCATAATAGTGAAGATAAGGTCCTGGGAGCCCTGGATGTGGTTATCTCCCTGAAGGATACCGATGCGGAAATCTTCAAATATGAACAGAGCATTTTTCTGCTGGCGGTGGCCATTATCATTGTTCCCTCCCTGTGTATTTTTCTATTTGTGTATAAATTTGTTATCCATCCCCTTCGTCTGCTCACCGAAGAGACCCGTCACATCACAGACACCCGGGGATGTCGTCATATTAAGACCGATCCTTACAGCGAAATCGGTCAATTGGCCACGGCATTTGATACCATGCGGCAGCGCATCTATGATGACCAGATGGAACTGACCAAACAAAAAAATGAATACCAGACCCTGTTTGAAAATGTTCCTTGTCTCATCACAGTGCAGAACCGGGATTTTAAACTCATCAATTTTAACCGAGAATTTTATAACAAATATAACCCCAGTCCCGGGGATTATTGTTACCAGGCTTATAAGGGAAGAAAAACCAAGTGCGATAACTGCCCCGTGGAAAAAACCTTTGCCGATGGAGAATCCCATTATTCCGAAGAGCTGGGCCGGGGCCGGGACGGTACCATGGAGCACTGGATTGTCAGAACCTCTCCGGTGCGAGACGCCCAGGGAAATATCGTGGCTGCCATGGAGATCAATCTGGATATCACCCAGCGTAAAATTCTGGAGCAACGGGCCGAAGCCTCGGAAAAAAAATACCATGCCATTTTTAATAATATTCCTAACCCTGTGTTTGTTCTGGATTATGACACTCTGGAGATTCTCAACTGCAATGAAAGTGTCAAACAGGTATATGGGCACGGCGAAGGGACGTTTCTGGGTAAATCTTTTATCACACTTTTTGCGCCAACCGAGGAATTTAACCCCCTGAATGATCCTGAAATATTATCACAGACCATTAAAACCACCCGGACCATGAACAAGGTCTGGCATAAAAAAATAGATGATATGATTATTCCCGTGGACATCTGGATTTCTCTGTCGGAATACCCGGGCCAAAAAGTGCTGCTGGTGACCACCTCGGACATCACCCACCGGTTGGAAACCGAAGCCCAGTTTAATCAGGCGGCCAAGCTTGCCACCTTGGGAGAAATGGCCACCGGGGTGGCCCATGAGTTGAACCAACCCCTTTCGGTGATTAAAACGTCTTCGAGCTTCTGCCGATCTAAAATTGAAAAAAATGAACCCATTAAACCGGAGATTCTCCATCGTCTGTTTGTGAAAATTGATTCCAACGTGGACCGGGCCTCCAAAATTATTACCCACATGCGTGATTTTTCACGGAAATCAGACTCAAATCTGGAACCTGTGGCAGTGAACGCCATATTGCAAAATGCATATGAAATTTTCAGTCAACAGCTCAAGGTCCGGGGAATTGAGGTGACATGGGATCTGGGTAAAAATTTGCCCCGGGTCATGGCTGACCCCGGTCGATTGGAACAGGTGTTTATTAATTTGCTCATCAATGCCCGGGATGCCATTGAAGAGAAGAATAAAATTGAGTATCAAGGGGGAAGCCAGCAAAAGGAAATCGCCATCAGGAGCTATAATCCCGTTAATCATAAGATTGTCATTGAAATCAGAGATACCGGAACCGGTATTCCGGAACAAGTGGCAGAAAAAATATTTCAGCCCTTTTTCACCACCAAGGAGGTGGGCAAAGGAACCGGGTTGGGCCTGTCCATCACTTATGGTATTATCAAGGAGAGTAAGGGAATAATTAAAATCAAAGAGACCTCACCGGACGGAACGTTGTTTCAGATCACCTTGCCTGGTGTGGTGTAAAGGGATCGGATACCCACTTAAGCCGGGATATTCTCAAGGCTTTTTATATGGATAAATAGCTTACAACCCCTAAATTTAAGGCTGTTAAGACACTTAATTTTAAAGGCTTTTATAACGAAGGAATCCTATGAATCTAAATTCTGATGAAAATATGACGGCTCAGCCTGAACGGATTCTGCTGGTGGATGATGAAGAAGATATCCGGGATGTGCTCACCATTGCCCTGGAGGACATGGGATACGATGTCACCACCGCTGAAAACGGTAAAGAGGCATTGGAAAAATTTGACACGGCTGGCTTTCCCATGGTGCTCACCGATATCAAAATGCCGGGCATGGATGGCATTGAGCTATTAAAAAAAATCAAGCGAATTTCTCCCAATACCGAAATCATCATGATCACCGGCCATGGAGACATGGATCTGGCCATTGAGAGTTTTAGAAATGAGGCAGTTGAGTTTGTTACCAAACCCGTGGATGTCTCCACCCTTGAGATTGCCATTTCCCGGGCCCAGAAAAAAAGAGAAATCCGTCAGGGGCTGAAAGAATATACCGAAAGCCTTGAAACCATGGTATTGGAAAAATCCAATGCCCTTGCCAACCGCCCTACCCGGGGGGATGACCCAAAAGAAATCCTTGAATCCATGGAAAATTTGCCCCTGATTGTCTTTGTTGTGGATCGGGCATTTCAGATTAAAAGTAGCAATGCTATGTTTGAAAAGACTTTTTCCAGGAGGGGTGATGCTTTTTCTACCAGTGCTGCTATCCCTGAAAAGTTTTGCCACCGGGTGTGCAGAAATAACGCCCTGCCCTGCCCCGAATGCCCTGCCCTTGCTACCTTTAAAGATGGAGAATCCCACCAGACAGAAATTAGCTACACCCTGGCCAATGGAGCCCAACTGCCCTGTCTGACCTGGGCTGCCCCCATTGCTGTGAATGAGGATGGAACGGTATTCGAGGCAATTATCATGGCAACAGATATACAAAAGGTAATGAATGTTAAAGATCATCTTACCTCACTGGGTTTGATGATCGGTTCGGTATCCCATGGGATTAAAGGCCTTCTCACTGGCCTTGACGGTGGGGTTTATCTTTTAAATTCAGCTTTAAAAAAGAAAGATCAGGCCCAGGCCCGGGAGGGGCTGGAGATGGTGCAGCAGATGACCTCCAAAATCAAAAAAATGATTTTGGACATTCTATTTTACGCCAAAGATCGGGAACTTCAAAGGGAAACTGTGTCTGCTATGGAATTTGGAAGAGATCTATTAAACACCATGGCTTCCCGGGCAGCTGCCCTTTCCATTGCATTGAAATTTTCATTACCGGACCCGACCTTTACCTTTAAGGCCGATGCCGGAGCCCTTCATTCGGCCCTGATTAATATTTTGGATAATGCCCTGGATGCTTGTGTAGCTGATGGGGGAAAGGATGAGCAAATAAAACATTTTGTGGCGCTATCTCTCTCCTGCACATCCCCAGAGGTCATATTTACCATCACCGACAACGGCATCGGCATGGAAAATCAGGAGATGGAAAAGGCCTTTACCTTGTTCCATTCCGGCAAGGGAAAAAGCGGTACTGGTCTGGGGCTTTATATTTCCAAGCATATCATTGATCAGCACGGTGGGAGTATTAAAATAACTTCTGAAAAGAATAGTGGTACCACTTTTACTGTGACTTTTCCCAAAGTTTAAAAGATCATAATACTTGTTATGATAATAAATCCGTTACTGACAGGTTTTTCTTTTTTCACTATTTATCCTTTTCTCAACTCAGTAAAACACTGCCGATGATGCGACAGGTTGATTTATATTTTTGTGGCGACACACCCCATCCGGGGCAAGGGCCTGACCCAGGTGTCCAAATATTGTCATGAAAAACCGTCATGCCAAGGAATGGGATAAGTATCCCCTCTATCCTTTTATAGCTTTTTCTAATCCATTCCTTTCTCTGTTACTCATATTTTGAATTTGATTCTTCTCTGTATTCCGACTACTGATAGGCAGGTTTAATTTCAAACGCCCTGCTGGACGCTCTGGGGAAGGGGTATGCCGATATTTATCTCTCCCAGAAGGACCGCCCCAAGGGCATGGAATATTTTGAATTGGTATTTAAAACTGAAAAATTATCCTATGAGGGGAATCATATTGTGAATATTGAACCATTGATGAATGACGGGTTTGATGGAGAACCTGCCAAAAGAGTATTGCGTTACATGGAGGGCCATAAGGAAAAGGGTCATCCCATTGTCGGCATCTATTGCGGGTATGCACCCATTGAACTGATTTATGCCATGGGCATCGTTCCCACCGTTTTATGCGCCTTTTCCAAGATACCCATTCCCAGCGCAGAGGCCATTCTTCCTGCCAATCTCTGCCCCCTTATTAAATCCAGCTATGGATTTATTCTGGAGGGGACCTGCCCGTTTTTTTCCATGTCCAATGCCATAATCGCGGAAACCACCTGTGATGGAAAAAAGAAAATGTTTGAATTGGCAGCCCAGGTAAAGCCCTTGCACGTCATGGATCTTCCCCAACTTCCAGATGAAGTGGAAGCCTTGGATAATTGGACGGTTATGATTCGAAAACTCCAGGGATTTCTCGAAAAAACCTTCCATAAAAAGGCCACGGATCAAACAATTGAAACGGCCATTCAAAAGACCAACCTCAAAAACAGCATGATGAGAAAATTTTATGATTTTGCTGTCATCCACCCGCCCGTCATCAATTGGCAGGAGATGTATGATGTGGGTTTCCTCGCTTTGCCCTCCACTGGAGATGAAATGATCCCTCTTTTGGAAACCCTGTTGAAAAAATTGGAACGCCGAGTGGAACAGGGGGTGCACTATGGATCACCGGAATCTCCCCGGGTGCTTGTGACCGGTTGTCCCGTGGGGGGCGATGCCCTTAAAATATTCAAAATCATCGAAGCCTCCGGTGGATTGGTGGTGGCACCGGATGCCTGCACCGGCATAAAGGCCTTCATGGGCGAAATCGAAGAAAACACCCCGGATCCTGTCAAGGCCATTGCCAAACGATATCTTGAAATTCCCTGTGCCTGCATGACACCCAATGATCGCCGGTTGTCGTCACTTTCTGAAATGATTGAAAAATTTAAACCCGATGCCGTGGTTGATTTTGTGCTGACTGCTTGCCATTCCTATAATGTGGAAGCCTATAAGGTCGGCGAATATGTGGAAGAAAAGCATGGATTGCCCTACTTGAAGATAGAGTCCGATTATTCGGACAATGATGAGGGGCAGATTCGAACCAAGATTGAAGCCCTGTTTGAAATTCTGGGGTAAAGAACTGTTTCAATACGGTTCGGGCATGGGAAAAATGGAATGGGTGAGAAATTAACTATAAAAAGATCAAGGCCCATGCAAGGGGAGTGGTTTCAATTTTCCCCGGGGCAACCACCATTTTAGATATTGGTGGCCAGGACTCCAAGGCCATCGCCCTCAATGACGGGGGCCGGGTTAAAAAATTTGATTACATTAATCGAAAAAAACTTCATACGTCCTCATTATTACCGCACTCAAGTGCCCCATAACGTGCCGGTCACCGGCGACGGCTTTTTGCCGTCCGGTGGACTGGCTGGTTATAATTTTTTTTATTTAGTTTTTGTTTGAAATATACAAAAAGCCTTTTCCAATCTTGAAAGCAAAAAGCAAAAAACGCTCCAACAGTACCCGCTGATGCCATGCCGACAGGACAACCTTGCTGGCCACAAAAGGGGCAAACTGCACACATTGCATAAAGACCTGTAAATCCAAACCATGACGCAATCAGCCTGAACAAATGACCAAAAGGCGACAATTTTAAATTTTTGTCAATAGAATCAATCTCTTGAATTTGAGAGTTAATATTGTCTTTTGTGTTTTCCATTTAGTTTTCCATTTGGCTATAACGCCTGCATCACCGGGCGCTGCGCTGAATTTTGATTTAGAATGGACGGAGCCGCTAGGCGGCGGAAAAAGCCTAAAATAGTGTATACTCTTTAAATGGCTTAATAAAAGGCCACAATTTAAACACGAGGAGTATACCAATGAATCAAGCAGAAACAAAACGATTTCAAAATCTTTATCAGCGCCACCTCACATTACTCAAACTTCAAGGAAAGAGTTAAAAAACCATTAAAGCCTACTCACGAGCGATCCGGCGAGCCAGAGATCATTTCGAGTGTTGCCCAGATCGAATCACTCCGAAACAATTTGAATCCTATTTTGCACAACTGGTTGAGACTCATTCATGGAGTACGGTCAAAATAGATCGGCTTGGCCTGCAATTCTTCCGGCGTTTTGTACTTGAACGTGATTGGCAATTTTATTACTCAGCAATCCATTTTGCTTTGAGTTTATCGAATTCACCCTTTTCAGTCATTTGATACATCCATAAATTCATCCAGTTAAGAAAAGCAAAGTCATCACGAGCTAACATATATCCAAAATCATCTTGCGTAAAAGTTTGATTCGGCGATACAGCATATAATTTAGGGGTCTTTTTTGCCACCAACATAGCTTCGATGTTATCGGTAATCATGACATCAACTTTGCCAACAGCGACCTGGTTGGGAATATCAAGATTTTTTTCAATAACAATGATGTTCGCATTTTTAATATGAGTACGAACAAATTTCTCATTTGTCCCACCAGGATTAACACCAATTTTGACGTCATTCTGATCAATATCATACAGAGTTTTGAAACGCTCTTTATCTGCCACCCTAATCAATGGAGATTTCCCTACCTTTATATAAGGACCTGTTAAAGCAACCTTTTTTTGGCGTGACAAGTTTCTGGTAATGCCACACATTGCCACGTCATATTTTTGATCTATAATTCCCTGTACCAAAGTTTTCCAGGTTGTTTTGACAAACTTGGCCTCTACCCCCATTGATTGATATAGTATATTCCAAAGCAGCTTATAAAACGGGCAACACCTCATACCTTTCGCCATAGTTTTGCAAGTCATCTGCTACAGGCCAACTATGATATCAGAACCATTCAGGAACTGCTGGGGCACAGCGATGTCAGAACCACAATGATATATACACATACGGTTAAATCAAAAACCCTGAAA
>JASFYZ010000036.1:0-16918 GCA_045046665.1 Desulfobacterium sp. | reverse complement strand
GCCCCCCCCGCTGGACATTCACAATCACACAGGGAATTTCTGCCATGCAGGCGTAACCAAGGGCCTCCTGTTTCAGGGAAAACCCCGGCCCGCTGGTGGTGGTCATCACCTTATGTCCGGTTAACGATGCTCCAAGGATGGCGCACATGGAGGCTAATCTCGGTGATGGTAACCAGAACCGTTGATCCAATGGCCTCTGCATCGGGAAGCCCCATTAATTTGAGTAATGCGGCACATTACCGCCAGCCAAAGGTTAATCAGGATGATGAATGGTGGCTTCGGTTCGGGGGCAGAGGTTGAGATAGGGCCGATGGGTTTCTAATGCATGATTAACCCCATTGACCACAACAGGGTTAGTTAATGCTGTTTTATTCATCATTTTCTCGCCACAGACCTTTTTTATCCATTCTGTAAAAAATCAGTCCGCCGATAATGCCCGGCACGGTTACCCAGCTAAATACCAGAAAAGTATCCAGCTTTTCAGGAAGCTTGAACACCAGCAGCACGTTAATGAGAATATAAAAAATACTTGCAAAAATAGAACATTGTAAACCGAGATTCTTATTCATTTTATCTCCTATCTGATATTTTCAAAGATCAGCTCTTGCTCATGAGAAGCCTGGGTCAGTTTGGATACAATGACCAGGATAGCGGTGGAGACCACAAGTCCGATCACATTGGGGGCCAGCCATCCCGGGACCAGGCCGGTTTTGCGGGCAATGCCAAGGGCGATGATCAGGGGCAGGGAGACGGCCATGGAATAAAACGCGCCTTCTGTGGTGGCCCCTTTCCACAAGACCCCGAGGATGAGGGAGGGGAGCCAGGCGGAAAAACAGGCCGTGGCAAACAAAAAGGCATACATGATGGAACCGGCACTGATATTCGGGGTCAGGGAGCCTGCATATACGACCACGGCAATGATTACTACGCACCACCTGGACAAGGACAGGAGTTGGTCATTGGTCATATCCGGTTTTAAATAGGTCTTGATAAGATCTGAACTGAGGGTGGCAGACGCCTGCTGGAACAAAGAGGTGGTGGTGGAAATGGCCGCTGCCAGAACACCGGAAAGTCCTATGGCACCGATAAATGCAGGGACCAGGTTCCTGGCAACCCAGGGAAAGCCGTTGACCGGTTCAATCTGGCTGTTGAGGGCAGGCAGATATCCGAAGGTGTAGAGCAATCCAATGATCAGGATGGGCATGGAAATGGCAAGGTAGAGCATAGCCTTGCCAAATTCTCTCTCATTTTTGGCAATACTGATCCGGCTTAAAAGATGGGGGGCAGCCGCCACATTGATCAAAGAGACGACATTGGTTTCAAGAAGAATCATGAAGCCCTTGAAGGGGGTCATTTTTCCATGCCAGGAAAAAATATGGGGTATGGACTCGGTGGCCTTTTCAATGGCCATCTGCATGCCCCCCAACTTCAAGATAATGGCCGGGCCGATGACCAAGGCGCCGAGAAGGAAAATGACAAACATGATAGCATCGGTGATCACCACTGAGCGCATGCCCCCAATGACCGTAAACAGGGTAATGATGGATAAAATGGCGATAAGGGACACCTTTGGAGACCAGCCGAACAGGCTCTGGGCGGCAACGGTGGATCCGAGCATGACACTTACCATGTATACGGTCATGGAAATCAGCACAATCAGGGAGGCGAGTAATTGGACGGATTTTGACGGGTAGCGTTTCCGGAAAAAATCAGGCACAGTCATCAACTTTAACCGGTAAAAATATTTTCCCACCCACAGCCCCATGCAGAGACTTACGATCACAGTCATGCCGAACATGGCAATCATTAAGTGGGGGCCCGCCTTAATGGCTGTTCCGGTAAACCCGATAAAGGTCACACTGCTCAGGTTTGAGGCCACCAGGGTGCCTGTGATCAGGAAGGCCGGTGCGCTCCTGCTCATTACATAATGATCTTCTACTGTTTTTGTCTTTCTGCCTGCCCATATGCCGACAAACAAATAAAATACCAAAAACGCAATCGCAATAATACCGTAGTAATCCAAGATTAATCCTCCTTATTAAATTATCATTGATCCGCACCATCACCCTAACGGTAATGCCGGGTCTCCATTCTATGGCCGAACTCCTTTTTTTGATTTCAGTTGCCATCGCCATCCTTTGTGAGGGCTTTATTTTTGTAGGCCTTCACAAAGGTATTGGGTTGTTATTTCCTTGTTTTTTTCTCCACCAGGTCTGCGATCATCTCCTCATCGGTGAGAAAGGGGATGGTGATGTGGGCCTGTCCCTGGCACATGTCGTTAAAGGCCATGCAGGTTTCCATGGAATGCTCATTCCTGGCCCAGGAGCGCCGGGCCACCCCGCCCATGACATCCCAGAGCATGGCCTGTTTGATGATTTCGTCAATCCTTGCACTGCCGTCCAGGACCAAGCCAAAGCCACCGTTAACGGATTTGCCGATGCCGACTCCGCCGCCGTTGTGAAGGGCCACAAGGCTCATGCCACGGGCACAGTTGCCAGCAAAGCACTGGACCGCCATGTCGGCCATGATGTTGGAGCCGTCCTTGATGTTGGCGGTTTCCCGGAAGGGGGAGTCTGTGCCGCCGGTGTCATGATGGTCCCGGCCCAGCATGACAGGACCTATTTCTCCTTTTCTGACCATGTCGTTGAACTTCAGGGCAATGTTAACCCGTCCCATGGCATCCTGGTACAGGATTCTGGCTTGGGTTCCGACAACGAGCTGATTCTTGTGGGCATCCCGGATCCAGATATAATTGTCCCGATCCTGGAACCTGCGGTCAGGATCAATGCACTCCATGGCTGCCTTGTCTGTCTTGAGCAGATCTTCTTCCTTACCGGACAGGCAGACCCATCTGAAAGGGCCGTAGCCGTAGTCAAACATCAAAGGTCCCATGATGTCTTCCACATAGGAGGGGAAAATGAAGCCGTCCATGGTGTTTTCACCGTTTTTGCAGATCTCGGTGACCCCGGCGTCAAACACAGCACGCATAAAGGCATTGCCGTAGTCAAAGAAGTAAGTGCCCCGGTCCACCAGAGCCTTGATCACTTCATAGTGGCGGATCAGGGATTCATCCACTTTTTTGACGAACCCTTCTGGATCATCCTTGAGCATTTCGGTCCTCTGCTCAAACGTCAGGCCTTGGGGGCAGTATCCGCCGCCGTGGGCCACGTGGCAGGAGGTCTGGTCGGAGAGCAGTTCAATGTGGACGTCATTGTCCACGGCATATTCCAGCAGATCCACCACATTGCCGTGAAAGGCAATGGCCAATGGCTCTTTTGCGTCCATTGCAGCTTTTGCCAGCTCAAAACTTTCCGCCGGGCTATTTGTTACTTTGCTGACCCAGCCCTGGTCAAAGCGGGTCTGTATCCTGGATTCATCCACTTCCGCGATGATGCCCACGCCGTTGGCGATCTCAATGGCTTTGCCCTGGGCACCGCTCATGCCCCCCAGGCCTGAGGTGACAAAAAATTTCCCGGTAAGATCCCCGTCTTCGGGGACCCCAAGCTCCAGGCGGGCGGCGTTTAGAAGGGTGCCGTAGGTGCCGTGGACAATGCCTTGGGGACCGATGTACATCCAGCCACCTGCGGTCATCTGACCGTAGTTGGCAACACCCAGGGATATGGCCCGTTCCCAGTTTTCCTGGTCATTGAACAGCCCCACCATCATGGCGTTGGTGATAATGGTCCTGGGAGAATAGGGAGAGGATTTGAAAAGGCCCAAGGGATGGCCGGACTCCACCACCAGGGTCTGGTCTTCGGTGAGGTTTTCCAGGTATTTTTTAATGACATGGTATTGCATCCAGTTCTGGCAGACCTGGCCGGTTTCCCCGTAGGTGACCATCTCATAGGGATAAAGGGCGGTTTCAAAGTCCAGGTTGTTGTCGATCATGACCTGGAAGGCCTTACCCTCGGTACATTTTCCCTTGTACTCGTCAATGGAAAGACCTTTGATGCGGCCGATGGGTCTGAACCTATATCCGTAGATCCTGCCAAAGGTCATAAGCTCGTCTAAAAACTCTGGTGCCATTTTTTCATGCCATTCTCCGGGCAGGTATCTTAAGGCATTTTTAAGGGCCAGGGCAATCTCTCCCTTGTTTAGGTGTAAGGGACGTTTGGGTGCCCTTCGGATACCGTGTTTAAATTCAGGCATCTGGGGGAGTTCTGTGAAAATGTCTTGGATGCTGATGGTCATTGCATTGGAAACATCGATATTTTTCATGGCGGTTATTTTTCCTTTTTTTTGTGTGAAAAAGTCGATCACCACAGAGGCACATAGAGCAAAGCGTTAGCACCTTTATAATCTTTATAATCTCTATAACCTCTGTGGTTTAATAATTTTCCATATTTGTTGTGTCCGTCAGGACATGTGGGTTATATGATTTTGTTGTCTGCCAGTTCGTTGATGGTCTGGTCGTCAAATCCGAGTTCGTTTTTCAACACCTCTTTAGTATGCTCACCCAGCAAAGGAGAGGGTCCCTGAATTTTCGCCTTTGTATGGGAAAATTTCACAGGCATGGCCGGAATCCTTATGGGACCAGCAACGGGGTGGTCCACATTGACCAGCATTTGTCTGGCTTTGATGTGATCGCTTTCGGCAATCTGTTGGATATTGTAGATGGGAGATGAGGGGACTCTTGCCTTTTCAAGGATATCCAGAACCTGTTCAACGGTCAGTTCCTTTGACCAGGAGTGGATAATTTCCTTGAGTGCTGTATCGTTCTTCCCTCTGATGGTGTCTGTCAAAAAACGTTCATCTTCCATGAGCTCGAACCGGCCCATGGCTTCACACAGTCGGGAGAACCCTGTATTGTCAAAGGTGGCAATGGTAAAATACCCGTCTTTGGCCTCAAATACATCATAGGGGTAGCTTGTGGGGTGGCGGGAGCCCATGCGGTCCAGGACTTTTTTATCGTCCCCCAGATAGGAGAACAGGGACATTTCCAAAAGGGAGAAGACTGAATCCACCATGGAGACGTCAATGGACTGCCCCTGTCCGGTTTTTTCCCTGTTAAACAGGGCCGTGACAATGGCAAAGGCCGTGTACAAGGCTGTGGAGGTATCTCCCAGAGAAACACCCACCCGGGTGGGGGGAGCCCCTTTCTGGCCGTTGACGCTCATGATACCCCCCATGGCCTGGGCCACCAGGTCAAAAGCGGGCAGATGTTTCATGGGGCTGTCCTGGCCGAACCCGGAGATGGAAGCATATATGATTCCAGGGTTCATTCTTTTGACTTCGGGGTAGGAGAGGCCCAGTTTTTCCATGACCCCGGGGCGAAAATTTTCCACAATTACGTCTGATTTTTTGATCAGGGATTTGAGAATCTCAAGCCCTTTTTTTTCTTTAAGGTTTAAGGTGATGCCTTTTTTCCCTCGATTCAGGGACATGAAGTAGAGGCTTTCCCCATTGACGGCAGCTGCGGGTTCCCTTGCCCCGTCTCCGCCCAAGGGATGTTCCACTTTGATGACCTCAGCGCCCATATCCGCCAGCATAGCTGTGCAAAAGGGGCCGCTCAATACCCGGGTCAGGTCCAGAACTTTAATGTTTTTTAATGCACTCATAATCAATTCTCCCTAAGTTGCGGCTTAATTGAGCCGACCGATGACCCGTTGGCTGATCACATCCATCCGGGTGATGTTTCTGCCCAACAGTGTTCTTAAACATTTCACATCTCTGAAAAAGTGCTCTACGGGAAATTCGATCATATATCCCACGCCCCCGTGGATCTGCAGAGCCTCGTCGGTAATGAATTCGGCCATGGCCTGGGCAGAGAGTTGGGCTGCAATCAAATCTGTCAATCCAATACATTTTCCGTCACAGGCCCGGGCTGCAGCATAGACCGAGGCCCTACCTTCCTGAAGCCTTGTGTACATGGCCGCGATTTTCTGGCTGATACCCTGGAACGCAGCGATTTTACGGCGAAATTGTTCTCTTTCTTTGGCATATCCCAAGGCCAGATCAAAGGCTCCCTGGGCAATGCCCAGGAACATGGCTGCGGTTTTGAGTAAAAAGTTTTGTTCAAGGATATTGACCGGGTCAACCCCTTTTTCATCGCAGGTAATCATGGCTCCTGTTGAGATCTCTGTGGACTCAAAATTCACTGTGTTCCAGGACATCATGTCCATACCCAGCTTTCTTCTGGGTTCAGAAACACTTATTCCGGGCATGTTTTTGGGGAGCATGGTCAGAATCCGTTCCCCCTGGCCGTCTTCGGGATGGGCAACAACCAGAAAAAAATCGGCAATGCCAGCATTGACCACTATGGATGCTTCTCCGTTTAAAATCAGGGAGTTGTCGGTTTTTTTATAACAAATTGTTCCCTGCTCCTGACCCAGTTCCGGACAGATCAGGGCTGTGACGGATTTTCCCTTTAACAGGGGCGCGTTGCAGGCTTTTATTTGGTCAGTGGTGCCGAATTGGGCCACAATCTCCGCTCCTATGTCGGCAAAGGAGAGGGCCAGGCCCATGGTGGAGTCCTTGCGGCAGAGCTCTTCTGTTACCAGGACGTTGTCCATGATCCCGCATTCCTGGCCCCCTGCGGATTCCGGCCAGGTCAAGCCGATGAGGTCCAGCTTGCAGGCGGTTTTGAGTGTCTTTTTGGGAAACTGCTGTTTTTCAATGAGGTCCAGAATTTGGTCGTCGTCAAATTCTCCCCGGGCAAAATCCCGTGCGGCTTTCTGTATAAATGTCTGTTCTTCTGTGAGTTGGAATGTCATGGGTTGGTCTCCTTTTCCTTATGATGTCCGCTGGCCGGCGAGCAGTTTGCGTCCAATTATAATGCGGTGTATCTCTGCGGTTCCTTCGAAGATCCTTAAGATCCTTGCATCCCGCATAATCCGCTCCACCACGTTTTCAAAAAGGCAGGCATCTTTCCCGAAAATCTCCATGGCCTTTTCCGCGACCCGGCCCACCATCTCTGATCCGTAGAGCTTACACATGGCTACTTCCAGCTGGGCATCTTCCTTGCGGTCCATTTTGGCTGCGGTGTTGTAAAGCATGGTCCTTGCGGCGTAGAGTTCTGTGGCCATGTCGGCCAGAAGCCATTCAAAGGCCTGGTACCTTGCAAGGGGCTTATCATTGAACTTTTGGGAAGAGGCGTATTCCACTGACATGTCTAAAAGCCTTGTGGCCATGCCCACCGAGGTAGCGGCAACCCCCATCCGGCCTTCATCAACGGTTTTCAGGGCCACGCTCAATCCTTTGCCCTCGGTTCCGATGAGGTTTTTGACAGGCACCGGAGTGTCCTTGAAAATCACCTCGCTCTTGTGGGAACCCTGCATACCCATGGACTGATGGATATTACCGATGGAAATACCGGGATAATCCTTTTCTACGATAAAGGCGGAAATTCCTCCCTTGGCACCTTTTTCCTGATCTGTGACGGCAATGACGATGAACATATCGGCAACGGGGGCATTAGTAATAAAATGCTTCATGCCGTTAAGAAGGTAGACATCCCCTTTTTTTTCCGCTGTGGTGGTGATGCTGGCGGCATCCGATCCGGCATTGGGCTCGGTCAGGGTGAAGGCGGAGATCCATTCGCCGCTGGCAAGCTTGGGTAAATATTTTTTCTTCTGCTCTTCGTCACCGTCCAGAACAATGCTTCTGGAACCCAAACCGTTGTTGAGGCTGATGATGTCCATAAAGGCAAAATGGGTCTTGGCCAATTCCTCTTCCACTGTGCAAAAGGCGGTTTTGCCCATACCCATACCCCCGTATTCCTTGGGGATGGTCAGTCCGAAATACCCTTGTTCCCGCATTCTGGCCAGGATATGTTCGGGAATCTTATTGTTAGTTTCAACATCCTGCTCAAATGGTGCCAGCTCTTTTTGTGCAAACTGCCGGATTTCCATTCTGAGGGCTTCCAATTGGTCTGATTGCAAAAGGGTCATCTCTGCCTCCATGAAAAAGGTATAAAACAAAAGGAATCAATGTTTTATTATTTTTAGTTTGTTTATTATATAAATACTTACATAATAACTTACTATTTTGTCAATACTTTTTTTAAAATAATGGGGTGAGTGCCCCTTGGTTAAGTGAATAGAATCAAAGGCTTTTTTGTAGTGTGCCTTTTGAATAGGCTATTTTAAATGGTGAAGGCCTACAAACAGCTTTTTCGGAAAAGCATTCGTATCAGTCAGGGATATGACAAAAAGAATAAAGAAGACAGGGACTGATTTTTTTAGGAGAAGAAAATAAAACTAAGAGAATGTCTGATTATAACGGATTTGGGGGTCTGATACCGGTGACGGTGAAAATAGGCAGGAGATATCAGTTTTTTGCGATAAAATGGCTATCAGTACCACGACAATTGCCTTGAAAAGCTTTTAATATCGGCATCATTGGGAGGCAATCGAAGTGCTCCCCCCAATCCCTTATAATCAGGAATGTCCAAGGTCGAATGTCCAGGACTATGGCGCAAGAATTTTGTGCAAAATATCAATTGCCATACCTTCCACTGCATGTCTCTTATAGTTCAGTGAGTTTCTACCAGGTATGGAGGCCTCGACACGTTTTCTTATTTCAGAGGCAAACATACAGTCAAAATTATCGTTCACCATTTTCCCCTTGAATTTTTGTTCTGTTTCATAATCCCTGAAGGGTTTTATGCCCACGGCACCCAAGGCGATTTTTATATCCTCAATCAGGTTTTGTTTTAGTTTACATGCCAATGCAATGTTTATTTTGGAAATAGTTACGGTACTCCTGCTTCCGATTTTTATAAAATTCGATTGATAGGTTGTATCGAGAGCTTTAAATTTAAATTCGATAATCACCTCATCATGGGCCAGGGACGTCTTGTTCGGTGACAGGATGAGATCGCAGACTTTTTTTTCTGAACGATCACCATTTTTGTCCATGATAACTGCTGTTGCGTCCAGCATGGCGAGGGGAGTGATGCAATCTCCTGCCGGAGAAGCATGGGCAATATTTCCTCCCAGAGTACCCATGTTCCTGATTTGAACAGATCCAATCTGTGACGCTGCGTTTGCAAGGCAAAAAGCGTGTTTTTGGAGGAGTTTATTTTTTTCCAGTTCGGAAAATGTCGTAAGGGCACCTATCCGTATTACGCTGTTGTCGTGTTCAATGAATCTGAGAGCATCAATACTTGAAAGATCAACAATGGTATCGGGTTCCAACCTGCTTTGACGCATGGTCACAATCAGGTCCGTGCCTCCTGCCAGAAATTTGGAGAGGGGGGTTGTCATCCCAAGAGCTGATTTTAGTTCATCCATGGTTACAGGGCATATTACATTAGACATAAAAAGACCTCACTTGGTATTTGAAGCGTCTTTAACCGCGTTGAGTATTTGGACGTAGCCTGAACATCGGCATAGGTTTCCTTCGATTCCCCGCTTGATACTCTCATCATCCGGGTTTGGGTTTTCCTTGAGAAGCGCTTTGGATGACATGATCATCCCGGATGTACAAAATCCACATTGAATCGCACCATGTTCCACAAATTTTTCCTGGAGTAGGTCCATTTTTCCATCCTTCTGGAGCCCTTCGATGGTCTGAATATCTTTTCCGTTTATCTGGCTGGCCATGACAAGGCAGGAATTAACGGTTTTTCCATTCATCATAACAGTACAGGCACCGCACTCTCCTTCGCTACACCCCTCTTTTGTTCCTGTCAGGTTTAGATGGTCCCTCAAGATATCAAGCAACCTTATGTCAGGGTTGATTTCAAGACTGTATTTTTTTGTATTTACAACAAAATCAAGTTTCATTGTTATCCTCATGATCCCCTTTGGGGTCGAATTTTAATGGATGGCTGCGATTATCTTTTCCGGTGTTAAAGGCGCATGGCATAGATTGGTTCCAAGGGCATCGTTTACGGCATTCATCACTGTGGCAATCACAGGAACAATGGCAATTTCCCCAACACTCTTGGCTCCGAAAGGCCCGTCATCTTCGCCAAATTCCAATATCAACGTTTTTACAGTCGGCATGTCAGGGGCATTGATCAGGTGATAGCTACTGAAATTTTTTGACTTGGGATTTCCTGCAGCATCTGTTTTGATCTCTTCGGTCAATGCATAGCCGATTCCCATCTGTACGCCCCCTTGAATTTGTGCTTCAACCATGCCCCGATTGATGGCCTTGCCAACATCGTGGGAAGCAAGATAGTCGATCACTCTCACCAAGCCGGTCTGGGTGTCTACCTCAACCTCTGCAAAATGTGCGGCATAAGCACCGGGATTCGATACATTGGAATAGGTTTCAAGGGCGATGATTTCATTTTCGTACACGGACTGGGAGAGCGTTGCCAGATGGCCGAAGTCGATTTGCTTTTCAGGATCACCTTTTACATGGACCATGCCGTCTTTAATGGCCATATAGGTTTTTGCCCGATTAAAATATCTTGCGGCTGTTTCAAGGATTTGATCCCTTATCTTCAGGGAAACATTGTAGGCACATTTCCCGCTTACATAGGTTACCCTGCTGGCAAAAGTTCCTGTGTCATATGGACTTCTCTGGGTATCCGCCTCCAGTACTTTTACCTTTTTTATATCCACATCAATAACTTCTGCAACGATCTGCATGAAGCTTCTAACTGTTCCGCAGCCCTGGTCATGGCTTCCCGTGTTCAAAATAAAGCTTCCATCCTCATTCATTTTGAGAATCATTGAGGCGCAGTCCTGGATTTTTCCATAAAATCCGTTCACATGGCCTCCGCAGGCGAGTCCTGTTCCCCTTGCAATCCGGCCTTTTTTTCTGGGCGTTTTTTTCTTCTCAGACCAATCAAACGCCTCTGCCCCCAAGGTAAGACACTCTCTGATCCGTGCATTGCCAAGAGACAGTTGGCTTAAACGTTCTTCGTCATAGGGCTTTACAAGATTTTTTAATCTAAAAGAGATTGAATCCATCCCCATTTTTTTGGCCATGCTCTCCACATGAAGTTCAAATCCGGTGGTGATTTGGGGGGCGCCCCAGCCTCGAAATCCTCCAGCGGTAGGTGTATTGGTGTAGACGGTTTTAGCTTTGTAGTTAAGGTTTGGGATATTGTATGTTCGGAAAAGTTTTTTACCTGCAGCAATGGAAAGATCTACACTGTTTGCAAGATAACTACCAGAATCGACAACTGTCTTGACCTGGGTGGCAAGAATCATTCCCTCTTCATTAACGGCGGATTCCATCTCCATTTCTATTGCGGTTCCCGTGATGGTACTCAGGATGGAATCTGTTCTTGAGTAGCAAAGCCTCACATTGGATCTTGTCTCTTTTGCAAAGAAGGCGGCAATGAGTTCAAGAATGACATGCTGCTTGCCTCCAAATGATCCCCCCATAGTTGTTTTAACGACCCGGAGAGAACAATAGTTCATTTCCAGAAATTGAGCCACGACATTTCTCACGGCAAAGGCACTCTGGCAGGGGGTATAGATCGTCATCTCATCCGGCATTTTGTAACGGGCAAGGCAAACATGGGGCTCCATGGCACCGTGGTGAACCTTTTGGGTGGATATCGTATTCTTGAACGTAAGAGAAGACCCGTTAATTATATCGTCGGCCCTGCCGACATTCAATTCTTTTTCATCGATGAGGTTGCCTCCCACGTGGATGTCTGGTGCATCCACGGAAAGGGCTTGTCTCGTTGACACAGCGACGGGTAATTCATCATATTCAACATCAATCAATTTAAGTGCTTTTTTTGCAATATCCTCTGTTTCAGCAACAATCCCAGCTACTCTGTCCCCAAAAAATCGAACTTTATCCGTAAAAAGTCGCTCGTCATCCTTCAATTCCTGGCCTGCAAAAAAATGATAACTGTTGAATTTTTTTTCAGGAGAATTCAGATGGGTGAATATCTTCACTACGCCTTCGAGTTCTTCAGCTTTTGAAGTGTCGATGGATCGGATATGGGCGTGAGCAACGGTGCTGAATAATATTTTTGCATGGAGCATCTTTGGCAACTTTAGATCACCTGCATAAATTTGTTCACCACATGCTTTGGCGACAGCATCCTGAATGGGGTATGTCCGACCTATATACCTGTTTTTTTCAATCATCATCTCTCCACTGTGATCTGGGAACTATTTGAAAAAAAGTTACATTTTTTAATTTATTCTAAATAAATAATAAGCAATTTATATACCATATTAAATCTAATGGGATATAAATTCGTATTTAGGCTTGTGGGTAGTGTCTATTATATGTAAAAACAGTCGTTTATTTATTATTGTATGAATTTTGATTGATTAATATTTTTATATAAACTATTTCAGCAATTGTATCTATTTTAAATAAAGTGCAAATAATTATTGCGCAATATTTCTTTGCACTATATGCTAAATCATTCAATGTAATGATATTCATGGAGATGCTTATGAACACTAATTTTGAAAGCCTGAAATTCTTTTTAAAAAACAGTGAGACCGGTTGCATACTGCTTAAAGAGAACTCCTCTTTAAAGAAAAAAACGAAATTCAACATTTTTTTTATGAACAATTCAGCCAAAAAAATGCTTGGTATTTCAAAACAGCAACAGATCCGGGTGCCTGAGTTCATTGATAACGGAATAAGGAATAAGAGTGGAAAAATTCTTTCCCATTCATTCAATGGATACCATTTGCGGATTGAGTTTCTAATGCCCTCTTTGCTTTTTCCCCATACCCATCTTCTTCTGCTCAATGATATTACAACCTCTGTGAACAGCGAGACGCACACCTTGATTTTAACCCAGGCCTTGGATGCAGTACAGGATGCTGTTTATGCCATAGACGAAGATGGCAATGACTTATTTCACAATCAGAACATCAAACGTTATGATGATTCAAATCGTAAAGAAATGTTGGCGGAATTGATATCGGTATTCAAGACCGGGAAAGAAATTAAGGACAAATATCTGAATTATACAACCCTCGACGGGAAGCAGGTGGACATCCTTTCCAACTATTTTCCGGTTGAAAAAGATGGGAAAATAATCGCAGTGGTATCCATTAACAAGTTTATTACAACAATCCGCAGGTGGCTGAAAAGAGCTGTGGACCTCCAGAGTCAAATACAGGAATGTTCGTTGATAAGCAGCGGAAAGATTAACGGTACCCGTTATCAATTTGACGATATTTTAGGGGACACGCCTATATTTAAATCTATCCGTAAAAAGGCTGTAAAGGCATCCTATAGTTTTGCGACTATTTTAATCCAGGGGGAAACCGGTATTGGAAAAGAGTTGTTTGCACAAAGCATCCACAATGAAGGGAAAAATGCGGAGAAACCTTTTATTGCGGCTGTTTGTTCAGCAATTCCCGAATTATTGCTGGAAAGCACGTTGTTTGGAACCAAAAAGGGGGCATTTACAGGGTCCGTCGATACCATTGGTTTGTTTGAGCAGGCCAAAGAAGGTACGCTATTTCTTGATGAAATTAATTCAATGCCGATCCACCTGCAGTCTAAGTTACTCCGCGTACTTGAAGAGAGAACTGTGCGACGGGTTGGAGGTTCCATAGAGCGCCCAATTAAATGCCGTATCATCAGTGCAACAAATGAGAATTTAATGGATCTAATTAATGATGGGCTGTTCCGCCAGGATCTTTTTTATCGACTTGCAGGCATTGTTCTATCTATTCCACCCTTACGTCAAAGATCTGATGATATTTTCCTTTTAACGAATCATTTTTTAAAGCAAATGAATAAACTATATGGAAAAAAAATTAGGGGTCTTTCAATTGACATGAAAATGATTTTTAAAAATCATCGCTGGCCGGGTAATGTCCGAGAGCTTTTACATATTATCGAGGGTGCATACAACAAAGTTGAAAATGAAGATATTCTAACACCTGATCATCTTCCTGATTATTTTCAGCCTAACATTAATAAAAAAAAGGAATCTAACTCCTTTAAGATGCTCCATCAAGACGATTTTCAAAAACCTCTGCCAGAAAGACTTAGAAAGATGGAAAAAGAGTGGGTATTAACGGCATTATCTGAACAGAATGGTAACGTTACTAAAAGTGCAAAAAGTTTAGGAATTCAACGTCAAAATCTTCAGTCGAGGATGCGGAGATTAAATATTACTAAGAAACTATTTTTTGAATAGTGTTGAATCTGCCTTCAAAATAGTAGAAAAAATTGGCATCCTTATTTATGACTCCAAAAGTACTTTACAATCTTTTGGGAAAAAGTCTCTGTAAATGGAGGATGTTCTAACAAAGTGTAAAGTACTTTTTAAGGATACCAAAAAATTATATGCAAATGGAAGCCTTTGAAATGGGAGATCGACTGGCGGTCATTAGAGATGGCCGGATTGAGCAGATCGGGACCCCATCTGGATTTTTTTTAATCCGGTCACCTCAGCAGTTTCAGAGCTTTTTGGCCTACCCAATATATTTAAATGCAAGCTGTGTTGAACCACTTGATTTCGGGATAGGTAAGACGAAATGCGGCGGTTTGACACTGATTGTTCCCTGTGGGCCGGGCAAGGTTAAAGGGAATTTCCAGCCAGGTCAGGGTGGGAATAAGAACCACGGCTGACCCCACGCCTCCAAGGGCAAAGATAAAGCTCAGGCCAAAAGATAGCAAAATAAGGCATCCTTCATTTCCCACTTTACAGTTTGTGAAATAATAATGCATTTTTGAGAAGCAGGAGAAGTTTTTTAAAAAAAAACTATGAACAGCGTCTCCATCCGGTGTATTTTAGAATGGATATCACGCCTGTAATATGTGAAAAGCAAGCAGTTGGCGGTGAGAATCTGGCAACATTGTCAAAAGGATGTCGTAACTCAAAAAATATTTTAGATTTTATGAAATAAATTTAAACTTGACTTTGATTTATTGCTATGTTTGCATATTTATATTAAAGTCTAATCTATATATTGAGAGTGTAAACTATATGCTTAACTATTTTAGAAATAAACAGGCTCGAATCGTCCAGCCCATTTCCAATGTGTTTATTAGAAAAAAGCAAATGGAAATGCTGCTGTCCCCCAATCGGTTGGTGGGACTCATCGGTCAGCGGGGTGTTGGAAAGACCACCTTGCTGCTACAATACCTGAAGATTCATTTTAAAATCAGCGAATTTCTGTATTTCAGTGCGGATGACATTTATATTGCAGACACAACCCTATATGATATCGCCGATGAGTTTGCCAGCTTTGGCGGTAAGGTGCTTGTTATAGATGAAATCCACAAATACAAGAATTGTGCCCAGGAAATAAAAAATATTTACGATTCATTTCCTGACATGCGCATCCGGTTCAGCGGCTCATCCATGTTGAATATTGTGTATGAAAAATATGACCTGAGCAGACGGTGTGTGACCGTAGAAATGGGCACATTAAATTTTTCCGAATACCTTGAGCTGAGTAAAAAAATAGTTCTGCCTGATCTCTCATTGGATGAGATCGTGGCCCGGGGGGCGCAGATCAGTATGGATCTGGCATTTTCACATCCTGGGATTTTAAATGAATTTCAAGATTATTTGAAGTTCGGGGCCTATCCTTTTTTCATGGAAGATAGAAATACGTTTAAAAACAAACTTTTCAATGCGCTCCAGAAAATTATTAACGAGGATATTCCATCATGTAATAAAATAAACTATGAACAGATTTTTGTTTTTAAAAAATTGATTGCAAAATTGGTGGAATCAAGGGTGCCGTACAAGGTTAATATGGCAAAACTGTCCATGGAATTGGGAATATCCCATCCGACCCTGTCTGTGTACCTGGATATTCTCAAGACCTCAAAGGTATTTCATCCCATAAAAAAATATTCAACAAAGGTGTCAAAAAAACCGGCAAAACTTCTTTTTGAAAATACCAATATTCTCCATGCCTATGCCGATGAATTTGGGGTGGAGGTCAACAGGGGAACCGCAAGGGAGACGTTCTTTGCCAGCTGTTTCCGTGAAATTTTTTATTCAGACATTGGGGATTTCAGAATAAAAGATAGACTCTTTGAGATTGGCGGCAGAAGTAAAACTTTTAAGCAGATCAAGGATATTGAGGAGAGTTATCTCATCATTGATACGGACTATACAACAGATGCTCGTAAAATCCCCCTGTGGCTTTTTGGGTTAATTTGTCCATCCCTTTAGAAATTGTAAACCCTGTAGGGTTAAAATAAGCGAATCTTGCCGATGGAAAGGCTGGGGCTGATTATAACAGAGACCTCTCAGCTTTTGCTACACAGTGTATAGCATTTTCTAAAATCTGAATGCAATAATACAACCCTGCCACCCACACCAAAAGCCAACTCCGAAAGTTGAGTTTGTTATAATTTAAATAACAGCGTAAAACAAATTAATCACTTGATAGATTCGCTTTTAGGAAATCAAGTGTCCTGAATATAGACACAATAAGGACACGGATAAGGAGTGCATGATGTTCCATCCTCTGAAAAAAATGCAGGCAGTCCCTCTTGCCATAGTGGCCATATTTCTTTTATGGGTACCGTTTGGCGCCTTAGCTGCTGAACCGGATGCTGGCACTCCTTCCTCCGGGGGAGAACTGGTGATGGGACTCTATGCCACCCCGCCCCATCTGAACCCGGCCATCCAGTCCGGTATGGCCACCCAGTTTCCCGGCACCCAGATCTTTGCCGGGCTGCTTCGATTTGATAACGACTGGAATCCGCACCCCTACCTTGCAGAAAATTGGGAGATATCAAAAGAGGGTTTGTCGGTTACGCTCCATCTTGTAAAAAACGCGGTTTTCCACGACGGTAAGCCGATCACATCGGAGGATGTAGCCTTTTCCATCCTGACAGTAAAAGCGCTGCACCCGTTTAAGTCCATGCTGGCACCGGTGGAACGGGTGGATACGCCAGATCCCCACACCGCCGTCATCCGTTTGAAGAAACCCCATCCGGCAATTTTGCTGGCCATGTCGCCGGCTCTGCTGCCGATCCTCCCGAAGCATGTCTATGGAACGGTTAAAAAGATTAGGGGGCATCCGGCAAATATGAAACCGATAGGTTCCGG
>JASFYZ010000035.1:0-7683 GCA_045046665.1 Desulfobacterium sp. | reverse complement strand
AAATATTGTTTTTTCCTTTGTGATACCTGTTGTGGGTGTTGCATTGTTTGCCTATATCATGGCCCGACGACTGGCGCCTTTGGTAAGGGCGGCGCCGGATAATCGACTCAATGATATTCCCCACCGAATTAAAAATCTGGCAGTATTTTGGCTGGCCCAGTACCGGCAGCCACGGTATCGGGTGGCGGGTATTTGTCACATCGTTATTTTTGCAGGCTTTTTAATTTTGTCCCTTAGGTCCACGTCCCTTGTGGTTATTGGCCTTTCCGATGGGTTTGTGTTGCCGGGTTTTGATGGGGTTGTGGGCAGTGTTTACAATTTTTTTAAAGATTATGCCGCCACTGCCGTGCTCATCGCCTGTGTGGTGGCCGCCTACCGTCGTATTGTGGTTAAACCCGCTCGCTATTCCGTACCCGAAAAGTACGGAAAAGATCACACCTCTGAAGCGGTGTTTGTGCTTGGCATTATCGCCACCCTGATGATCTCTGAAAGCCTTTTTGAGGCCACCCAAGTGGCTGCCGAAGAAGCCGCTGCCGGTCATGGCGTTTTCCTGGCCCCCCTTTCCCTGGTGTGGATATTTAAAAAAATGGTTTCCGGCATGTCCCAGGGGACATTGCAGGCACTCCATCTTCTCTCGTATTATATCCATGACTTTACCTTTTTCTTCTTTTTATGCTTTCTGCCCATGGGCAAACATTTCCATGTGATCACCTCTATTTTCAATGTCTTTTTCATGCGGATAAAAAAGGGCAATATCAAGCCGGTGAAACATGGTGTTTCCGAAGAGGAGCTGGACGATCTGGAATCCTTTGGGGTGAAATACCTGGAGGACTTTACCTGGAAACACATGCTGGATTTTTACTCCTGCGCCGATTGTGGCAGGTGTTCTGATCAGTGCCCGGCCAATGCTGTGGGACGCCCCCTTTCTCCTCGGTTCATCTCCATTAAGGCAAGGGATCTGATATTTAAAAATTACCCCATGTCCGGTGAGATTTACAAAAGCAAGATGCTGGTGGAGGATATTTTTACCGAGGATGAAATTTGGTCATGTACTACCTGTGGGGCCTGTGAGCAAGAGTGTCCATTGGGAATTGAGTACATTGATAAAATAGTGGATCTCCGCCGGGGCATGGTGGATGAAGGCATGGTTCCCCAGTCTTTGCAAAAGCCCCTTAAAGCCCTGGAAAAAAGAGGGAATCCCTATGGTATGATGGAGAAAAAACGGGCGGACTGGACCAAGGAAAAAGAATTTGCAGCCCAATGTGAAGTAAAGATTCTGGAAAAGGGTGCCACGGCTGATACCCTGTACTTTGTGGACAGTATCTCCTCCTATGATGATAATATCCAGGAAATTGCCCGGCGTACTGCCAGGATTCTGGACCGGGCCGGTGTTGATTTTGGTATCCTTGGCAAGGCAGAAAAGGACAGTGCCAACGAGGTCATTCGATTTGGTGAGGAGATGCTTTTTCAGGATCTCAAAGCGCAGAACACCGAAGCCATACTGGCATCAGGCGTTAAAAATATTGTCACCGCTGACCCCCACGCTTTCAACGCCTTAAAGAATGATTACCAGGGACTTCCCCCGGTGAAGCATATCAGTCAGCTGATTACAGAAAAAATTAAATCAGGTTCCCTGACCCTGAAGCATGCCATCCATCCAGAAAAGGTATATGTTTACCATGATCCCTGTTATCTGGGTCGTCACAATGGTGTATATGATGATCCCCGGGAGGCATTGGATGCCATTGAAGGGCTTAAACGGGTGGAGTTTGAAAAAAGCCGGGATCGCTCCTTTTGTTGCGGCGGTGGCGGACTCATGCTGTTTTACGAACCGGAAGAAGAAGTTCGCATGGGTGTGCTGAGGGCGAATATGGCAGCCGAGGCGGGTGCTACTGTTATTGTTACGGCCTGCCCCTTTTGTCTTGTTAATATCCAGGATGGCATCAAGGTGGCGGGTAAGGAAGGTGAAATTGAGGCAATGGATCTCACCCTTCTTATTGAACAGCACCTGGCCTGAAAATAACGCATGGATTTGATTTTGTCCTTTTCCATGGATGGATGAGGCCCGGGGGCAGGTTTGTACCATTGTTCTTTTGTTAACACCCTTATGTTTTGGCAGAAGTTAACAAAAACACAATCATGCAAGCCTGGTTCCAGCCCAACTGGAAAAAGTTGGAATTCACGCTTTGAAAACAATGTGGGTAAATTTGCATGTATCCCTATCTCTGCTGTTTTTTGTTTTTTTATGACATTTAATGTCATTTTTAAAAAATCAGAAAAGATGCAACTCAGATTTTAACTGAATGGGGATGGCAATGCACGGACGTTTAATTTTATTTGGAGGTTGCAATGGAAATTTTGGTATGTGTCAAGCGAGTGCCCGATACTGCTGAGAATGAGTTTGAGCTCAACAGTGCCGGTAATGACCTTGATCGTGACGATCTGGTCTATTCCGTGAATGAATGGGATAATTATGCCGTTGAAGAAGCCATTCAGATTGTGGACAATGTAGGTGGTAATGTCACCGTAATAACTATTGGTGATGATGAATCAGAAGAGGTTCTCCGTCGGGAGATGGCCATGGGTGCCAACAATGGTATTTTGCTCAGTGACGACGCATTTGAAGGGTCCGATGGAAAGGGCATTGCAACCATCCTTAAAGCTGAGGTGGAAAAGGGAAAGTATGACCTGATCCTCACCGGCGCCCAGGCAGATGAAGGGGCCGGTCAGGTGGGCGGAATGCTGGCTGCCATGCTGGATTACCCCTATGCATCCCTGGTGAATAAAGTGGATGTGGGTGGCGATGCCGTTGTAACGGTAGGCCGGGAGATCGAAGGCGGAAATCAGGAAATGAACGAAATGGATTTGCCTTGTGTGCTTTCCATTCAAACGGGTATCAATGAACCCAGATATGTGGGTATCCGAGGCATCCGCAAGGTGGCCAAGCTGGAGATTCCGGTGAAGGGTGCCTCTGACCTGGGTCTGGACGCATCCGCCGTGGGTGATGCCGGAGCCAAGGTTAAACGGGTTGATTATTTTGTGCCGGATATGGGTGATGGTGCAGAGATGCTGGACGGCTCCACCGATGAGATTATTGCCCAGCTCATTGAAAGAATTAAAAGCAAGGGAGGGCTCGCATAATGGCTGAAATATTTGCATACATACCCCACAGTGCAGGCGTTGCCGAAGACATTGCTATGGAATTCCCTGCTGCCGCAAAAAAAATGGATGACGGTGCCGCTGTCACAGCGGTTGTTACCGGTTCCGGTGCGGATCTTGACAAGGTGGTGGAGACCATGACGGCCGTGTATTCATCGGTGATCAAAATTGACAATGAAGCCCTGGCCTATCCCAATGCCGAGGTGGTTAGAAAGGCCCTGGTGAATGTGTTGCCAGCCGATGCCATGGTACTTGTTCCCAATAACACCTTTGGCATGGATCTGGCTCCGGGGCTTTCCATTAAAATGGATGCCGCCTTTGTGGCTGATGTTGTGGACATTGACGGGTGCGATGGAAGTACGCTTAAGCTGGTGCGCCAGGAGCTGGGCGGTGCTGTGAGCACTCATGTTACCTGTGATGCTGCAGCCGGTGCAGTGCTGACTGTGCGGGGTGGTTCCTTTGCCCCCATGGAAGATGCTGCCGTGGGTGGTGCTGTGGTGGATAAATCCGCAGATGCCGGGGATCTGACCTGCAAGCGTCGTTTTCTTGAAGTGGTGGCTGCAGAGGTTGGGGATGTGGATATCACCAAATCCGACGTATTAGTCTCCGTTGGCCGGGGTATTGAAGAAGAGGATAATATTGAAGTGGCCCAGGAACTGGCCAAAGCCATGGGGGCTGTGGTATCCTGCTCCAGGCCCATTGTGGATGCTAAATGGCTGGAAAAATCCCGCCAGGTGGGGACTTCAGGTCAGACGGTCAAACCCAAGGTTTATATGGCCATGGGTATCAGTGGCTCATTCCAGCACATGGGTGGGATAAAAGGAAATCCCTATATTATTGCCATTAACAAAAACCCCAAGGCCCCGATTTTCCAGGTGGCAGATGTGGGTATTGTGGCCGATATCCTGGAGTTTATGCCGGAGCTTGCCGAGGCTATTTCCGGATAAGAAAACCGTCCCTGATTTGGGATAAAAGTATGTTGAGACACTGGTTGATAAGGTATTTTTTGAAAAACCGAATTATCCAGTGCCGGTGGTGGAAAGGGGCGTTAAAATTGCCCCAGTTGAAATTGCCGCACATTTATGGTCATGATCCCCATTGGGGGTCATGACTTTTTTTATTCCTGGGGAAGGATGAACTCTTCCATTTTTTCCATTAATGTCTCTGGCCATTCCTCGGCATGCAAGAACAACTCAACTTCCTCTGGCGTCATATGTTCCCGAAGGTGGGGAGGAAGGCTTTCCAATGCCATGCGGCGTTGGGGATCCACCTTTTTTTTACCTTTGTTCCCCTTTTTTTTCTGATTTTTATTTTCGGTGTTCATGGGGGTTCTCCATTTGAAATTATGGTTAAAAAGGGCTATGGCAGCAACCTGCACGCCCATTTAAAACTTTAAGAATAGGTTATATCCTGTCGGGTTGCAAGGCCAAAATCAGGATGATTGGCAGAGGTTGACACTCAAAGGCGCATGTAGTACATCCACACATTAACGTCCATGGCAGACTCGTCTGCCAAATTAAAAATTTAAACTCCATAATTACAAGGGGTTATCCATAGTTTTGTATAAAAACATTTAGGAGTCAGGCAGTGAAAGTCATTATTGTCGGAGCAGGGGAGGTGGGTTATCACATTGCCAGTCGCCTTGCCTTTGAAAATAAGGATGTGGTGGTCATTGATAAATCGGTGGAAGCCATTCGAAGGATCACTGAAAATCTGGATGTGCAGGGAATTACCGCATCTGGCAGTTCGCCCGAGACCCTGGAAAAGGCAGGTATTAAGCAGGCGGAGATACTTCTTGCCGTGACAGACAGTGATGAGGCCAATCTGGTGGCTTGTCTTATGGCGGACATGTTGTCCCCTGCCACCCGGACCCTTGCCCGCATTCGTAATGCCCACTATGATAATTATCATGATGCATTTAAAGAGGCACCTCCCCACATCAACACGGTGATTAATCCTGAGATAGAGGTGGTGAAAACCATTCACCGGTTAATGAAAATTCCAGCGGCCGTAGATATGGGAGAGCTGGTGGAAGGCCGGGTGAAATTTGTGGGGTTACGGTTGGATGAAAACTCCCCCATGGCCGGTGTTCGACTCATGGATTTTGCCTCCATGTTTGGACAGAGCCGACCCTTGATCGCAGCGGTGGTGAGACGTCAGGAACTCATTATCCCCCGGGGGGAACATCGACTGGAAGCGGGGGATCTGGTCTATTTTATCTGTGAAAATAGTCGGCTGAAAGAAACCGTGGCCTTGTTTGACACCACCACCATCCCCCTGCGGCGGGTCATGATTGTGGGGGGAGGGCGTATTGGGGAGCGATTGGCCACCCTTCTGGAAAAAGAGTGCATCCATACCAAGATCATTGAGTCCGATCTGGAACGATGTCATGTGCTGGCCGAAGAGATGTCAAAGGCGGTGGTGCTCCATGGGGATGGATCTGACCAGAATATCCTTTTGGAAGAGAATGTGGGGGAGATGGATGTGGTGGTGGCCCTGACCAATGATGAGGAGACCAATATCCTGGTGTCCCTGCTGGCCAAAAACCTGGGGGCTAAAAGTACCATTACCAAAGTGAGTAAATTCAGTTATATCCCCCTTATGTCCACCATTGGGCTGCAAAAGGTGGTCAGCCCCCGGTTATCAGCCATCAGCTCCATTCTCCATGATGTGAGAAAGGGCAAGGTGCTTTCCGCCATATCAGTACTGGGGGAAGAGGCGGAGATGATTGAGGCCATAGCCCTGGAAACCTCTGCCATCACCGGTCGTCCCCTGAAAAAAATATCCTTTCCCAAGGGGGCCATCCTGGTGTCCATTATCCGGGAAGATGCCATCATGATCCCATCGGGTGAAAGTGTGGTGGAACCCGGGGACAGGCTTATTATCTTTGCAAGACGTCAGGTGGTGCATAAGCTTGAAAAAATGTTGACCGTTAAACTGGAGTTTTTCTGATGCGGTGGCAATATATTGGGAATGTCATCGGTATTTTATTGATTTTCCTGGGCGTGGTCATGGTGTTTCCGTTGGGATGCAGCTTTATCTATCATGATGACAGCCTCATGGCCATTCTAATGTCCATGGCAGCCACCCTTTGTGCAGGGACCTTTCTTTTCTTTGCTTCCCGCAGGCCTGACATTGAATATATCAATCCCCGGGAGGGCATTGCCATTGTGGCCCTTGGGTGGGCGGCCATTGGGCTGTTTGGCGCATTGCCCTTTTATCTGGGGGATGCGGTTCCCAGTTTTACGGATGCGGTGTTTGAATCGGTGTCCGGGTTTACCACCACGGGTTCCTCTGTGTTTACCAATATAGAAGGGGTTTCCAAAAGCCTTCTTTTCTGGCGAAGCTTTATTCAGTGGTTGGGGGGCATGGGCATTATTGTGCTTTCCCTTGCCATTTTACCCTTTCTCGGGGTGGGGGGGATGCAGCTGTTTAAGGCAGAGGTGCCAAGCCCTGTGCCGGATAAACTCACCCCCCGATTGAGTGAGTCTGCCAAGATTTTGTGGTATGTGTATGCCCTTATATCCCTGGTGGAAGTATTGTTTTTGATGGGGGGAGGCATGGGGTTTTATGATGCCCTGTGCCATGCCTTTACCACCATGCCCACTGGGGGATTTTCCACTAAGAATGCCTCCGTGGCCCATTTTGACAGTGCTTATTTTGATTTTGTTTTTGTGTTGTTCATGGTGCTGGCAGGGATTAATTTTTCTTTGCACTATCAGCTATTAAGGGGGCGGACCCTTATTTTTTGGCGGGACTCTGAATGTCGTTTTTTCCTTTTGATGTGTCTTGCGCTTACCCTGGTGGTCACCCTTGACCTTTACGGCAGCGTTTATGACAGTATTGCCACCGCCTTTCGGTATGCCTCCTTTCAGGTTGTGTCCATTGTCACCACAACAGGCTATGCCACGGCGGATTATGAGCAGTGGCCGGGGTTAAGCCAGGTGATTATCTTTATCTGCATGTTTGTGGGTGCTTCGGCGGGATCCACCGGGGGGGGTATGAAATGTGCCCGTCTCATGGTGTGTATGAAATATTGTTACCGGGAGCTGTTCACTCTCATACATCCCCGCAGTGTGGTCCAAGTGAAGATCAATGATGCTGTGGTGCCGGATCATGTTCTTAAAAGCATCATGGGCTTTTTGGGGATTTATCTTTTATTGTTTGTGGTGTGTACGGTTTTGCTGGCCTCCATGGGGGTTGATATGCTCACTTCCCTTGGGGCCGTGGCCTCATGTATTGGCAACATCGGTCCGGGCTTTGGCACCGTGGGGCCGGTGGATAACTTTGCCCATATTCCCATGGCAGGCAAATGGCTTCTGTCATGGTGTATGTTATTGGGAAGACTGGAGATTTACACCGTAATTATCCTGCTGGTCCCTGAGTTTTGGAAAAAATAATGGGCGGCTTAAAATACTTTTTAAAGAAAAGTGTTGACAAGCCCGGCTGGAAAGTATAGTTTCGCCTTGTTTTTGGGGGCCGTTAACTCAGTCGGTAGAGTATCTGCCTTTTAAGCAGAGAGTC
>JASFYZ010000034.1:0-4944 GCA_045046665.1 Desulfobacterium sp. | reverse complement strand
GCTCTTCCGATCTATGATCTGGAAAAGAAAAGACGCAAATTTGATGCAAGACCCTATGCCCTTGCCAACCCCCAGTTCAAGCAATACCCCGTATTCGGCGAGTTCAGGGGGCATGACAACCCGGAAGCCATCATGGGTCTCTCCCCCCGGCCCCAGGTGATTTTCAAAACCTTTGGCTCCACGGGATATGATCCTGTGGAACTCCAGCAGAAAACCGGCATCCCAGTGGTGATACTGGAATTTGGCGATCTGGCATCGGGCAGAGATTCTTTTTTTAAGTCCCTTAAAATTGCCGGAGCAGTGCTGGGAAAAGAGTCCAGGGCCAAGGCACTCATTGAGTATATTAACACCCACATATCCCAGCTCAACCAGCGAACCTGTAATATTCCTGATAAGGAAAAAAAAAGCTGCTATGTGGGGGGGATTGCCTATAAAGGCCCCCATGGATTTCAGTCCACGGAACCGACTTACCCTCCCTTTGAGTTCATCAACACCAAGAACGTGGCTGCCATCAAAACCCATGGAAAGGTCCCGCGCCAAAGCAATATATCCAAGGAAAAACTACTCCAATGGGATCCGGAAGTGCTGTTACTGGATCTATCCACCCTTCAACTGGGGGAAGGTTCCGGTGGTTTGCATGAACTGAAAACAGACCCTGTGTACCAGGCGCTTTCAGGGGTGACAAAGGGGGTTGTCTTTGGTGTCCTTCCCTATAACTGGTACTCCATGAATCAGGGATCCATCCTTGCCAATGCCTGGTTCATCGGTAAAACACTTTACCCGGAACAATTCAAAGACGTTGACCCTGCTGCAAAGGCAGACGAAATTTATACTTTTATGGTGGGAAAACCAGTTTTCCAGGACATGAACCAACAATTCCAGGACATGGTTTTTAAAAGGATTTTCCATGCACTTTGATCACGGAGTCATCCCCAGGGCGTACACCGCCTATATTTTAAGAAAAACCCAGATTACCTTTATCTCCGTGGTGCTGCTATGTGTCACATTGGCCGGAGGGCTCTGCCTTGGATCGGTGAATCTTCCCATCATGGAGGTGGTTAAAAGCCTTGTCTGCATGGAGGTTCCCCGCCAAGTGGAGATCATTGTGTGGAACATCCGACTGCCCCAGGCATTGACCGCCATCATGGCCGGGGCAGGACTTGCGGCCAGCGGCACCGTCATGCAGGCGGTGTTGAGAAATCCCCTGGGTTCTCCTTTTACCCTGGGTATTTCCCACGCCGCAGCCTTTGGGGCGGCCCTGGCCGTGATGGTACTGGGGGGAGGTGCCATGGGAAGCTCCTTAAATGATGCCGTGAGTATTTCCAGCCCCTGGCTCACCACCTTTTCCGCCTTTTTCTTTTCCATGGCCGCTGCCATGGGTATCACCGCAGTGTCGCGCATCAAGGCGGCATCCCCCGAGGTAATGGTTTTAACGGGGGTGGCTCTTGGGTCTCTTTTCACGGCGGCCACCATGCTGCTCCAATTTTTTGCCGATGATGTCCAACTGGCAGCCATGGTGTTCTGGACCTTTGGTGATGTGGCCCGCACCAGCTGGAATGAACTGGGTTTCCTGTCTTTATTCACTCTGTGTGCCCTGGTTTTCTTCATGGCCAACGCCTGGAACTACAATGCCATGGACACCGGGGATGAAACAGCAAGGGGCATTGGCGTCCAGGTGGAACGGGTGCGCCTTTCGGGGATGATGGTGGCTTCCCTTGTGACATCTGTGATCATTGCCTTTGTGGGTATCATTGGATTTGTGGGATTAGTGGCCCCCCACATGGTGCGCCGCATCATCGGAGATGATCATCGGTTTTTACTGCCTGCGGCCACCATCACCGGGGGATTGATGTTGCTGATTTCAGACACGGTGGCACGGCTGATACTTTCCCCCCACCTGCTGCCAGTGTCGGTACTCACTGCTTTTCTCGGAGCCCCGGTGTTTATTTTTCTCATCATTAAAGGATATCGAAAATAAAAATAAAACTGCTATAAGGATTTAAAATATGATACTCAACGTCAACAACATCAGCTTTAAATACCACCATCATCACACCTTGAAAAATATTTCATTCAAGATTAAAAAAGGAGAGATCACCGTTGTTCTGGGTCCCAACGGGGTGGGAAAGACAACCCTTTTAAAATGCATGAATCGCATGTTAAAACCATCCTCCGGTGATATTTTCCTTGGGGAAAAAAATATCAAAAAGATGGATGCCCGGGAAATTGCCGGAAAAATGAGCTATGTGGCACAAAAATGTGAATCCGCCCGGATGACAGCCTTTGATGCCATTCTCATGGGCAGAAAACCCCACATGGGATGGAAGGTAAGCAAAAATGATCTTAAAAAAGTGGACGGCATCATAAAACGCTTGGGACTGGACCACCTGGCATTGACCCATGTGGATGAAATGAGCGGCGGGGAGTTGCAAAAAGTCGCCATTGCAAGGGCACTGGTCCAGGAGACAGGGGTTATTCTTCTGGACGAACCCACCAGCAGTCTTGACATGAAAAACCAGGAAGAAATTTTAGAACTCATTGAACGGGTGGTAAAAGAACACCAGGTGGCAGCCGTCATGACCATGCATGACCTCAACACAGCCTTACGATATGCAGACAATTATATTTTCCTCAAAAAAGGGCGCATTTTTGACATGGGTCCTATTCAAAGGGTGTCTCCTGCCATGGTGTCGCAAGTGTATGGAATTTCGGTTGAAATTATCCATCACAAGGGGTATCCTATCATAATTCCAGAAACGCAACACCGGGGGAAAAAACGGAAAAAGGCGGCATGATCTTTCCCAAAATATTGGGGCCTTAATTCCACGGGATGATACCTTTTGCAAACCATATTTGCAAAAACGGAATCAGACTTGTGTTATTGATGTTATGGACTAAGGACCGCAGATGGAATAAGTTGGACAAAAATAGCTCAAACCAATCTATAGAATCTGGTGGTTCATCTACAAGGCGCATTAAAGGTTTAATAGCTCGGTCCTATTAGGCCTTTGATGCAACGCAGTAGATGGGCCAAAAGGCAAGCTATTTCGTTCAAGTTATAAAATTTGCGGTCCTAAACGCCATGGAACACAAACCCCCGATATTTTACATGGAGGATTTATCATGGCATGCACCCGATTATTGTCCAAAATGATCATCCCTTTTTTATTATTAACCCTTATCCCTGCCCAACACAGTATGGCATGGCCCTGGCTGGAAAACAAAAATGTAAACAACGCCAAAAACAATGTACTTCGGTTTGCCCTCCATGTAAGCAACATGGGTAAAATGGACCCCCACTTTGCCGCAGCCTCCCAGGATCGTTCCGTGGCAGACATGGTGTTCAACGGTCTGCTGCGATACAAACCCGGAGAAGCACCCCACATTGAACCGGATCTGGCAACGGGTATGCCTGAGCTCACCATGGAACAGGGACAACAGGTCTGGTACGTTAGCCTGCGCAAGGGCATCATGTTTCATCCCGGCCCCATGACAGCCCCCTATGAACTCACCGCCGATGATGTGGTCTACTCCTTTACCAAGGCCGCCGATGAAAAACGATCGGCCTATGCCGGGGATTATGAAGGGATCACCATACACAAGGTGGATGATTACACGGTTAAATTCATCCTTTCAGAACCGCTTTCTTCCATTCTTTTTTTCCCCAAAATCACCAACTATAACGGGGGCTTTATTGTCAGTAAAAAGGCCATGGAAGCCATGGGGGATGAGGCCTATGGGAAACACCCGGTGGGAACCGGCCCTTTCATGTTCCAGGAATACATTGCCGGTGAAAAATTAATTCTGGGGGCCAACAATGATTTTTTCAGGGGTAAACCGGCTCTGAATGGTGTAGAACTCTTTTTTATACCCGATACCGAAAATCGAAAATCCGGACTGCTCAATGGCACGCTGGATGTAATTATCGGATCAGGAGAAAAAGGCTTTTCAAATGAGCTCATGCTCCACGACGGCATTGAAATTGACATCCATGGCGTGGGAGAGGTCACCGGCATCTATTTCAACACCGCCATCCCCCCCATGGACGATATTAAGGTGCGAAAGGCCATTGCCTATGCCCTCCACAAAGAGTCCTACCTGAACATCTACGACAGCAATAATGCAGGATTCGTTTATTCTCCGGTACCGGCGCAGTTTCTCCCCGGAGGCCTGACACAAAATGATGTTAAAATACTGGGGCTTGAATATAAAGAAAATGTTAAAAAGGCAAAGGTACTGCTTACCCAGGCGGGCTATCCCAATGGATTTACGCTGGAATTGGTGGGATCTGAAAAACGAACCTATCGCAATTTTTACCGAATTCTCCATGAACAATTGGCCCGCATCGGAATTGTCACCAGAACAAAGATCCTTTCCCATGCTGACATGCACAGAGAAATCCGAAAACATCCAAAACCCATTGTTATTTATACCGCCTGGCGACCCAATGCCGATGTGTTTTTATCCCGTTTTTTCCATTCAGATGCCACCCTCATCTCCGGCATAAAACCTGATACCAATTTTTCCCACTACTCAAAAATTGATAAACTCATTGAAGCTGCCCGGCATGAACCCAACCCGGAAAAACAGATCAGCCTCTGGCACCAGACCCAGATCAGAATTTTAAACGACATGGTGGCCTACCCCGTGATATATGCCAACATGAGCACCCCCCGCAGGGACTATGTGGACTACGGGCACCCACTCATCTCATCCATGGCCCTTTATCCACAATTCACCGAAAAAACCAAATTGATACCCCACACCGTTGCCAAGAACAAAAGTCAACGCAGCACAATAGCAATGGATTAACAACACCTTTACACTCTTCTTAGGGGACAGATTTTCAAATCTGTCCCCGCTTCCGAAATGGAAAAGTTATTTCGGACTCATTCCTATAGGTCTATCAATAATAAGGATCTATCTGAACCGTATATTTTGAAA
>JASFYZ010000033.1:0-5188 GCA_045046665.1 Desulfobacterium sp. | reverse complement strand
CGGTGTGTAGTCCATTGGCTGTTTTCTGTTCCTTTCTTCTTACTCACTCTTACTCATTTGAGTCTGAGCAATGAAAAATTCCTGCTTCATCGAGTGTGCCCGATTTAACTGCTTGGGTCTCATTCTCTCTCCACAGGCTTAAAATTCCGTCGAACCAACGGTATTATTATTAGTTATGCCGCTATTAATTCAGGATACATCGCCAAATTCCTGGCGGCATTGATATCTCTATCAATTTTGAATGAACATGTCGGGCAAACAAAAATCCGATCTGAAAGTTTAAGTCCCGAATGTTTTTCACCACAGCGAGAACACCTTTTTGATGATGGAAACCAACGATCCGCAACTATCACATGAACGCCTGCAATGGGAGATTTATAATCAAGCTGGCGTCGAAATTCATAAAAACCCATGTCTGATATGGCTTTTGCCAGTTTGTGGTTGCTCATCATCCCACGAATATTCAAATCTTCAATCACTATGACGGAATAGTTACGGATCACCTTTGAGGTGAGTTTATGAAGTGCGTCAAGCCGAATACATGCAATTCGATAGTGCAGGCGTGCCACTTTTCGTTTTTGTTTTTCTCGATTTTTTGAGCCTTTTTTCTTCCGGGATAGCGATTGCTGGAGCCTTTTCAGTTTTTTTTGCATTTTCCGTAATGCCTTGGGGCCTTCTATCATTTCACCGTTTGACAATGTTGCCAGATTCTTTACACCAAGATCCACACCGACAACTGCTTGGTTTTCGCATGTTGCAGGCGTGATATCCATTTGAACGCAAATACTGACCAACCACTTGTCAACAGTTCTGGAAACCCCATCATTGAAAATTAAATGTTACAAAAATACCATAGGGCTATTTCTTTACATAAAAATCTGCTCGGCTTTTGTGGTCAGTTCCATTTTAAATGTGATTGTTGAACCATCAGAACATGATGAAGTATATGAAATAGTTGATAAAAATCCAACATAGTTAAAAACTGCCTTGTCAGAAATTTAACAGAAATTGGGTAAAACAATCTCAATATACATCTTAAAAAACATTATTCGTAAAAAAAACTTGGTGGCCTGTCAGAAAATTATTAAAACACCGACGAAATGAAGAACAATTTTAAAAGATTAAAGTTGAAATTGAGACACTTAAACAAGATGAAAAAGATGGTTTGATAGACTTGTGTTACTTTGACGAATCTTGTCCCGTAAAGCCGTCAGACTTTTTTTGCGGACATAACGATGGCCAGCTTCGAAACGGTATCCCAAAAATTCAAAGCCTTGATCTTTTTCCAGACAATTACCCACATAGGTTTTGTCTGGATGCAAAGTCAAACCATTCGCCTTTGTCCATCTCTGGACCTCGGTTAAGGAGGCCTCTGCTTCGGTTTTGCTCCGACAAAAAAATCACGAAGTGAGTAGCCCGGAGGAATCGCACCTCCAGGCCCTCTCAGAACCCAGCGTGAACCTCTCCGCTCACTGGGCTCCCATAAAGATTTCTTTCACGAAGTGCAAGCAAGCCCTTTCAAGAGTTCCCAATGATCAAAAAGAGATATTGGGGAAGGCACTTCTGGGCGCGTGGGTATTTCTGTGCCAGCTGTTGAATGTCAGAATAAATGGACAAATATTTTCTGATTATTTTGACCAAGTTGAAATATTTTCACAATAAATGAGCCATCCGTATAATGGTCATATTTGTTAGAACAAACTTATACCCATAAGATCAGGGTTTCAAGAGGATTCAATAATTTTTCTGGCCCTGTAAAGAGTTCTATTCAAATACGCCTCCTTCTGTCTCGGCCCTGCATGATTTTTCCAATCATCTCTGTGCTCCACGAGCTTACACCTTACATCGTTTTCATGCATCCCCCTTCGAAACAGGGCCATGGCATAAGCAAAGTCAGTGGCAGATTCATCATTGCGAGTATAAGAGCAGCGGGAAATATTTTGAAGACGACACACGCCCCCCTCCAGGGGTAGATGGGAAAGGGGTAAGGTTTTGTGTTGGGCTGGGGCAAGAATGGGAGGTGGAATGAGGGCGGTTTGTTCCCAATCGACCCAGACGAGCCTTGCCAGGGGATAATGACCTAATGCATCACGATATTTTTCTTTTCGATTTCTGAATCCTGGGCATCTGCCCCATCTATTGCAGGGATCTGCCCCGGGATCGGATTTCATTTTTTTCAGCCAGTATCGTTTTTCTTCAAGGGGTAATGGGCGATGGGCATGTATCCACACCTGAAAATTGCCAGGGGAAGTTTCCACCACCATCCTACCGGGTTTCCAGGTGCCGTTGCATAATTTGTGATTTCGCTGCAAAAGATCCGGGGTGATATCATCGGCCATGAGATATGTGTCTTGTTCCACTGGCTGGATGAGAATGTGCCTGTCCCGAGCATTTTCAGCCTTGAGATAGGGAATATTGCGGGAAGTCGAGTCTACGATCCATCTTTTGCCCGCAGCCATGTCCAGCACCGCCAAGCGACATGTGCAGTTGAAGAAACGGCGCAATTTCCAGAATATTTTTTCCATGGATGAAAATGCCCCGGAGGGAATAGCCGGGGCTTCATTTAAATAAAAATTAGAAGATTTCACTTGCTGCAATGCGGACATGTTCCGCGGTTACCAGGTTCTGTTTATTTCGGGCAGCCGTGATAATAGCTCCTCTGGCCAAGTGATTGGCCTTTCTATACAGCCCTCCGGAACCTTGATGAATGGCGGTGATGGCGGGCGGTTCAAACAAATTTTTCTCAACCCCGGCAATGGTCAGATGATGCCGCAGATAATCCTCCATGCCCTGTTGGTTCACCCCCTGCAAATGACATCTTGCCACCACCCGGGATGCCAAAGGCATGGCATACCGGTATTTGAGGTTATCCACCAGATTGGCCTGTCCTGCCAGAACCATGGGCAGAAAGGGTTTTGAGTCTCCCTCAAACTGGGTCAGGGTATGCAGTTCCGTAAAAACTTCCAACCGCAGCAGGGAGGCTTCATCAATGATCAGCAAAATTTTCATTTTTTTATTAACTGTGTCAAGCACCTCCTGCTTGATCCTTCGAACCATAGCCACCCGGAAAGTGCCCGTAGGTTCCAGGTTCAATTCTCCCAATATATTACGATAGAGTTCCAAAATGGAACCATTTGAAGCCGTTACATGAATTAGACGGTACTCCGAAGGATGCAGTTTTCCTGAAACATACCGAAGGGCTGTTGATTTTCCGCTGCCTATATCTCCAGTGATCAAGGCGATGGCACCTAAATTGACGACATAATGAATGCGGTTTTCCACCCCTTCAATTTCATTGGTTTTTAAAATGTCCTTATGGGCGATGTCGGATGTAAAAGGTTCTTTGTGCAATTGAAAGAACACACGATGGGCGTTGACACTCATGAATCACCTCCCCATACCCCACCGGTTTGAGCCGTTGGCTTGTCCACTTCAATCACAGGCTTACTGTTTTTATCCCGTTTGATGCGGCAATTTACATGTACATCCACCGGTTTTAAAATTCCGTAGGTTTTTTGACCGTGTCTGAGCTCTATCTGGTCGTACTCGCTCTCATGAAAGAGCAAATCCACTTTTTTACCGATAAGCTCCACCGGCCCCTCATAAATGTGATTGTCCAGCATGATGGTCCGGTCTTTTGTAATTTTTCGCTGCACCTTTTTTCTGAAATAATCCCTCAAGTCAGCAGGGGTGGGACGAATACATTCCATACCATCGGCAAATCGCTGTAATGGCTTTTTGCCGGTGGCCGAGTGCTTGCGGTTGTTGTATTCTTCCAGCCAGGCAGCAAAACCTTCATTAAGGTCCTCAATGCTGCTGCCGGTAAACCCGGGCAGAAACTGTGAGCGCACGGTTTTAAAAAATCTCTCAATTTTTCCTTTTCCCTGGGGCTTATATGGTCGGGCATGAATCAGTGCAATGCCAAGGGATGCTGTGGTGTGTATCAGGTGCCTTGATCGATAAGCACTGCCGTTGTCGACATAGAGTTTGCGGGGCAATCCCCGACCCAGGAGTGCCTGTTCAAACGCATGCATGAAGGCACTGGTGTTTTCCGATGCATAAAAAAAAGCATACACGATCAGCCGGGAATGATCGTCGATGAAGGCGATCAGATAACTCTTTCCCTGCCTGCTTTTGATTTCCACCCGGGGGCCGTGCATCACATCGCTTTGCCACATATCATTGGGGTGTTCTGCCTCAAACCTTCGGCGATCTTCCGCCGGCATCCTTTTTTTCATCAGATCATGGTGATGATAAAAACGATACAGCGTGGAAATTGAGGGGATTTGGGGAAAAAGCTTTTCCTTTACAATGCGTTCCCTTATAAAGGTAATTGAGACGTCCGGCAGTTCCCTTCTTAGCCTCAAAAGAGTCATGCACACATCACTTCAAGTACCCGGGGCAAACCTTTATCTTCCCTGTCATTGGGGTAAAGGGAGTCAAGTTTTCCACCGCTGGAACGGTAAAGGCATATCCAGCGCTTCAATGTACTGCGGCCGATACTGGTTTTGTTAGAAAAAGGAATCAGCCATTTGCGGGCGCACTTCTCCTGGAGTAGCTGTTCTTGCTTCCCATATTCCAGCTCAATCCCGGTTACAAATTCCTGAATTACGGCATATCGGAAGACTGCGACATCTATTTTTTATTTTTCGTCCATGAGACCTCCTTCAAATGTTGGTTTGAACCTCTATATCTGCTTCTCAAACCATTTTCAAAGGAAGCCTTTGGTGGAGTGGGCTTTTTTTGATTGTGATGCCGGATTAAATGGACCTGCTCACTGGATTCCGACCCATCTCCATCAGTTTATCATAGCCCGCCATCAGCCCGGATGACCACGAATACCCTAAAATGACCATCACCTGGCGTTTCAGATTCCGGTGCCAGTGCCGCATTCGTGCACCATCACCGGAGTCAGGCCATCTGCCGGTGTTTATTCGATGTTGAAGGGCTGAGCGAATGGTCTCTTGTGAGGATTGGAAACGGCTGTAATGGCTTGACGGTCTCATGGTGATCACGCAACCGCAATTCTGACAACGGTATCGCTTTAAAAATAAGGGAATAATAAACCCAGTAAAAATGGCAGTTACATATCCATGGCTCCAAATTTTGCCACTTGAATTGCATCTGGGGCATTCCGATGGTCTCTTCCATTGATAATTTTTGCCTTGATGAAAAATTTCCTTGAGTA
>JASFYZ010000032.1:0-7087 GCA_045046665.1 Desulfobacterium sp. | reverse complement strand
TTGCGTTTGCCTGACAGGTCCAGGGATATTTTGCCTAATGCCTGAGACAGCTCAAGGCATTGCCTTTCCATGGCTTCTATTTTTTCTGCCATGTTTTCAGAACTGAAAATTTTGTCCTTTAATGCTCCGTGGAAGGCAAAAAGATCTTCCAGGCGGGTCTGGGCATATTTTCGTTTTAGTTTTTGTATGAGATCAAGCCTTGCCTCGGTCTCCTCCAGGGTGGCGGGATCAAGGTCAATTCCCGTGGATATTTGCCGCATTTCATCGGTGATATCCTCCATTTCAAGCATTGTTCGGGAGAGTTTCTCTGCCATCTGGCCGATTTTTGCATCCAGGGGGGCATATTTTTTCAGGCCTGTTTTGATGATATCCAGTCTTTCCAGGATGGTATTTTCCCCGGTGTAGATATCATTCATCCCGGTCTTAAGACAGGTGAAAATTTCCGAGCCGCTTTTTAAACGTTTTCTCTGGGTTTCCAACAGCAGGTCTTCATTGGGCAGGATATTGGCCTGGTCAATTTCATCAATTTGAAATCTCAGGAGCTGATTGTCCTCGGTGGTTTTTTCAATGGTTGTTTTTAATTGGGCCAGTTCCCGGATCAGGGGCGTGAGTTTATTGCAGGTGGCCTTTAGTCTATTGCGCAGGGGCCATGTGCCTGCAAAGTGATCCAGAATATCCAGATGGTTGTCTTCTCTTAAAAGGCCTTGGTGGGCATGCTGGCTGGAAATGGACGCGAGATTTGCAGTGACCTGTTTCAGCAGTTGGATGGTGCTCTGGATGGAGTTGATGAAAATACGGTGCCGTCCATTGGCATTGATGATCCTGCGGATAATCAAGCCATCGGATGGGTCAAGCCCCTGGGCTTCCATGATGGCAGCAGCGGGACTGTCCGGTGAAATATCAAAAAAGGCTTCCAATTGGGCATTCTTTTCGCCGGTGCGAACGAGGTCCGCAGATGCCCGTCCCCCCAAAATCAGATTCACCGCTTCAATAATGATGGATTTGCCTGCTCCGGTTTCGCCGGTGAGTATTGAAAGCCCCCGGGAAAAGGAAATCGTCAGGTCATCAATGATTGCAAAGTTTTTTATGGATAGTTCGCTGAGCATGAAATTTCCTGATAAAGTTCACAATATGAAGCAGGTAAATGGCCATGATGGCTGCCACAAGCCGGGGTACCCATAGCCAGAAGGGGAAAATTCCCAGGGGAAGAAACAGGGCCGGATCTTCAATCATGGCATGGTTGATGCCAATGGAAAGGTGAAGTCGGTTCAGTTCGTTTGGGTTAAAGGTGTTTTCCCGGGTCTCTTCGACAATAACAGCCGCACCATAGGTGAGACCGAAGATGGCCGCAGTGAGCCACAGAACACCGGTGGACTGACTCAATCCCATGAGGGAGAGTACCGGAGAAATGGCTTTGACGAGGTGTTGTATCAGGTGAAAGGTTTTCATCAACTCCATCACCACCATCAAGGGCATGATAATCAGAAAAATCTGAAGTCCAAGCTCTGCCATATCCCAGCCCCACCCTGACAGCATGGTGCCAAGAGAAACCGAGCTGGCAGCTCCGGTGACGGAAGCATCCAGGGGCACAGGGGGAGCAACATCCATGAGAAAAGCGACAATAAGGGTGACACAAACGGACATCACCATCCGGAAACACGCCGCCACCACGGGGTTAAACCCCGATTGTCCCTGTACAATACTTTCCTGGATAATGTTGTGGGAGATGAGCAGAAAAATGGCAATCAAGGTCATCTGGTCCAATGTCAGGGGCAGGGCCGCCATGGCACCAATAGCCCCATAAATACCGGTGAACAGGCCGATGATCAGAGGGAGGGCTGCCGATGCCGGTAGATGGAGCAGTCCCATGGCTGGTTGGATGATAAAATCCAGGGAGTAGAGCCACCCGGAATAGACCAGCAGGGTGGTTCCCAAAGAGATGGGAACCAGGATTTTCAGCAGCCACAGGTAGCCGCTGATGCCCCGTTTTAAACCGTTTTTAACTCCATCTATTATTTTTTGATGCATGTGTCAGATTCCCAGATATGCCTTCTTGACATCTTCGTTGGATAGCAAATTGTCTCCGGTATCGGTCATTGTGATGGAACCGTTCTCCATGACATATCCTCGGTGGGCAATTTTTAAAGCCAAATTGGCATTCTGTTCCACCAGAAGAATGGTGGTGTTGTTCTCTTTATTTATTTTTTTGATAATAGCAAAAATCTGTTTGACGATGATGGGGGCAAGCCCCAGGGAGGGCTCATCCAGCAGCAGGAGCTTTGGTCTTGTCATGATGGCCCGGGAGATGGCCAGCATTTGCTGTTCTCCACCGCTCAGGGTGCCGCCTGCCTGGTGCCGTCGTTCGGCAAGGCGGGGGAAAAGATCAAAGATATAATCCAGATCCTTCTTGATGTTCTCGGTGTCTTTCCTAAGAAATGTCCCCATATCAAGGTTTTCCATGACGGTGAGATAGGGGAAAATATGTCGACCTTCGGGCACCTGGTTGATGCCAAGGGCAACGATTTTATCCGGGGTCATGTCATGGATGGGCTTGCCCTGGAAATGGATTTCTCCCTGGCGTGCCCGGGTAACACCGCAGATGGTCATGAGGGTGGTGGATTTTCCGGCCCCGTTGGCCCCGATGAGGGTAATTATTTCCCCCTCTTCCACGTCCATATTGATATTCTTAAGGGCCTGGATGTTACCGTAAAAGGTTTGAATGTTTCTCAGTTTAAGCATCAATCTCCTCCCCCAGATAGGCTTTGATCACCATGGGGTTGTTCCGGATTTCTTCGGGAACGCCTTCTCCGATTTTTTTGCCGTAATCCACCACATAGATCCGTTCGGACAGACTCATGACCAATTTCATGTCATGCTCGATGAGAAGGATGGAGATCCCCTCTTCATCCCGGATTTTTAAAATCAACTCATCCAGTTCGCTGGTTTCCTGGGGGTTCATGCCAGCGGCGGGTTCATCCAATAAAAGCAGAAAAGGGTCCGTGGCTATGGCCCGGGCGATTTCAAGCAGTCGCTGGGCCCCGTAGGGCAGGTTAATGGCCAGTTCATCCACATATTTTTCCAGGCCAATTTTTTTAAGAATTTCATAGCTTTTTTCCACAATGAATTTCTCTTCGGCCTGGGTGGTTTTTCCCCTGAAAATAGCGCCTATTACGCCAGCTTTGGTCACCGCATGGCATCCCACCATAACGTTTTCCAGCACCGTCATGGAGGTGAAAAGTCGGATGTTCTGAAAGGTTCTGGCCAACCCTTTTCGGGTAACGACGTTTGTGTTCAGTCCGTTGATTCGCTCTTGTTTCCCCTTGGGATTGATGAGGACATCTCCGGATGTGGGGGTGTATATGCCGGTGATACAATTGAAGAAGGTGGTTTTTCCGGCACCATTGGGACCTATGAGGGCCACAATTTCACCTTTGTCGATGAAGAGATTCAGGTCGTCAATGGCCCGAAGCCCGCCAAAATCCATGGTCATATTTTTTACTTCAAGAATTGGTTTCATATAAAAACCTACATGGCAGTAACGCCTGCCACAACGAAAATTGAAACTCTAATTGTTATAGTGTTCTGGACGGAGTTTCATATAAAAAAATTCAGTTGGGGGATAAGGCTAACTTTTTTCAAACTTATACGTTTTTCTCACGTTTTCAATGATGCCGCCGGGACGGAATACCATCATCAATACCAGCACTGTACCAAAGGTGATCATTCGAAACTGTCCGAAATCCCTCAGGTACTCAGGCAGAAGGATAAGGAGAAGAGCACCGGACATAACACCGGCAATGGACCCCATTCCTCCTAACACCACGGTACAAAGTATGATCACCGATTCCCAGATGGTAAAACTTGCCGGGTTGATAAAGGTGGTCTTGGCCGCAAATACAACTCCCCCCATGCCCGCCCACATCGCACCCAGTGCAAAGGCCCGGAGCTTGGTCTTGGCCTTGTTAATGCCCATGGACTGGCAGGCTATTTCATCATCTTTCATGGCAATCCAGGCCCTTCCTATTCTCGAATTTTCCAGTCGGTTGATGACAAAAATAGTGAAGATAACCAGGGCCACAATGATGTAAAAAATAAAAATAGTGGAGCCTTGCAGGGAAAGATCCATGCCCGGAAGCCCGGGTTTGGGGATATTGGCAATGCCGCTGGGACCAAATGAAAATGCGTTCCAGTTTTCCAGTACCAGGCGGATAATTTCACCAAAGCCCAATGTCACAATGGCCAGATAATCCCCCCTGAGCCGCAATACCGGATAGCCTAACAAAATGCCGAACAGGGCAGCCAACAGGCCCCCCAGGGGCAGGGCAATCCAGAACACCAGACCGTAATGAAGATTTAAAAGGGCATAGGAGTAAGCACCCACGGCAAAGAACGCCACATACCCGAGGTCCAGGAGCCCGGCAAGGCCGATGACAATGTTCAGTCCCAAGCCCAGCATGACATAGATCAGGGCAGATATCATGATATTGGTCTGGTACATGGAAAACAGATGGGGGAAAAGCAGGGTAAAACACCCGAGAAGAATAATACCGGGGAGGAAGAGTTCCTTTTTTTGCAACAGTTGCTGGACCCTGCCAGGGCCTTCTGTTTTCTCTTTTTTGCTACCGTCGGTCTGGCGTTTAAGCAGGTATCGCCAGAGCATGGAGAGCAAAAATGCCCCAATGCCCACCAGGGCCATGTTATGCCATCGCCACTCCACGGTGTCCGTGACGGTGTTTACCCTGATCACCATGATGGGAAAGGTGAGAAACATGAACCATATGGAGGCCAGAAACGATTTCTTGATTTCATCTTTTGCTGTCATAGTCTCAATCCGTATGTTGTTATACCTTTTTGGTTTCCGACCTGCCGAGAATTCCCGAGGGCCTGAAAATCAGAATCACCACAAGAAACAAAAAGGCAAATACATCTTCATAGTCGCTGGAGATATACCCTGTGAAAAAACTTTCTGTCCAGCCCAGTACCAGGGCACCTAATACGGCACCTGGAATGCTCCCGATTCCCCCCAGTACTGCGGCAACAAATGCTTTTATACCAGCGATGAATCCCATGTAAAAATTGATCTGGCCAATGTGGGAGGCAATGAGAATTCCCCCGATGGCGGCGGTGGCTGATCCCACTATGAAGGTGACAGAGATGACTCTATCCACGTTGATGCCAAGTAAGGCAGCCATCATCTTATCCTGGGATGTGGCCCGCATGGCTTTACCGATTTTGGTGAATTGGATCAAGAGGGTGAGCAGTATCATTACAATCACCGTGGTGATGATAATAACAAGTTCCGGGGAGGTGAGAATATGGGCATAGGGTTCCCAGAATTCGAAATCGGGGATCAGGCTGGGAAAGGGGAGAAAGTCTGATGTCTGGGCCAGGAGGACATAGTTTTGTAAAAACAGAGACATGCCAATGGCAGAAATCAGTGCGGAAAGCCTGGGGGCGTTTCTTAATGGCTTGTAAGCAATTCTTTCCATGGTAAACCCGTAGGCGCAAGAGTAGACGATGGCTGCCATCCCGGCCAGGATCGCCACGGCCAGGGTGGGGAAACCTGCCATGGTTAAAACGCTTGCGATGATCAGGCCCGTAAAGGCCCCGATCATGTAAATTTCACCGTGGGCAAAGTTGATCAGCCCAATGATACCATACACCATGGTATAACCAAGGGCAATGAGGGCGTAGATACTTCCCCGGGTCAGTCCGCCTAAAAAAAGTTGTCCAAAATATTCAAAGTCAAAGTCCATATAAATCCTGCTTTGCTGCCTGCCCTATCCCGGAATGCATGGGACAGTGGACAAGAGAAGAGGGGACGGACAATAAAATAATCCGTCCCCTCCCCTGGATGATTCAATTAATAACACCTGAAAAAGTTAGAATTCAGGTGTACATGGATGGGGAAGGCATAAGCCTCCCCTGCATAATTCAATTATTTCTGTTCCACAAAGGCACCATTTTCCACACGATATACGGAAAAACCGATTCCTGTGGCATCACCGTTGGCATCAAATCTGATTTTTCCCAGGGGGGTGTCTACATATTCGGTGTGTAGGGCTTTTATGACGGCATCATAATCTGTGGAGCCCGCTTTTTCAACGGCATTGAGAAGTGCCAGGGTTGCCGAATAGGCATTGTCAAAAAAGGCACCGGGATCAGAACCATAGGTATCCTGGTGTTCTTTCTTTGCGGCAATGGCCATGGGATTTTTGGAAATATCCATGGGGCCGGTGGCATAAACGCCTTCGCAGTATTTGCCAGCCACTTTGATGAAGGTGTCATCTTTTACACCATCGCCGCCCATGAAAAGAGTTTTCATTCTTTTTTTGCGCATGAGCGTTACAATCTTGGAGGCTTCGGGATGATAACCGCCCCAGACAATCAGATCCGGTTTTTCCCTTCTAACTTTGGTGACAATGGCGGAATAGTCGACAGCCCCGGGGGTGACGCCTTCAAACAGAACCACTTCAACACCGGCTTCCGTGAAGTATTGCTTGGCCAGTTCCGCCTGTCCCTTACCATAGTCTCCCTTGTCATGGAGTACTGCGATTCTTTTGACCTTGAGAACTTCTATGGCGTATTTAGTTTGGAGTTGAGCTTGGACCGCATCATGGGCAATGGTCCGGAAAAAATTGGGATAGTCGCCGTTCAGGGTAAGGCTGGGGCTTGTGGCAGAGGGGGACATGGTGACAATGCCTGAATCCTTGTAAATGCCAAGGGCTGCTTTGGTGGCACCGCTACAAATGTGGCCCATGACAATCTGGGCACCGTCGGAAACCAGTTTGGTGGCTGTGTTGCCAGCAACTTCGGGTTTACACACATCATCTTCAATTAAAAGTTCAACCTGTTTGCCAAGGACACCGCCCTGTGCATTGATTTTCTTTACCACCAGCTCTGCAGCCTTTACAGAGGGAAGTCCATAGGATGCCAAATCTCCACTGTGGGCACCGGCAACGCCGAGTTTAATGGTATCTCCGGCGGATGCGGCACCGGTGAGAGTAAAGAGGAATACGGCCAATACAGCCAGTACTTTACCAGTTTTTTTCATGGAGTCTCCTTCGATTGGTTTTGTTGGTGATAA
>JASFYZ010000031.1:0-11589 GCA_045046665.1 Desulfobacterium sp. | reverse complement strand
TTACTAATCCTTAACAAGACCAGCCAGACACCGTGTCAGCTACCATTGACAAGGCGATTAAAACTTAAAACCAAGCTCCATTACACCATCAACGCTCATTTAAGAAGGAGGTAAGATGAAAAAAACGTTAGCAGTCATGTTGATTCTCATGTGCGCATTTCTTGTAAATGGAAATGCCTTTGCCAATGACACCATTAAGGTTGGGGTACCCCTTTCCATGACAGGCCCCTACACCGACACCGGGGACAACTATTGGAAAGGCATTAAAATGGCCATTGATGAAATTAATGAAGCCGGTGGCCTTTTGGGTAAAAAGTTAGAGCCTGTACGGTTTGACGCCCAGGAATTTGCCCCGGAAAGGGTCATGCAGGGAGCGGACTATTTATGTGGTAAGCTCAAGGTGGATTCTGTCCACGCAGGATGGGCCGGATGGGGACAGGATGTCCGAGCTTATGGAAAATATACAGCACCATTCTTTGCAGATGATGGTTCCCAGACAGCTGTGGATGTCTACAAACAAGATAAAAAACTATACAATAATATCTTTCAACTCACAGACACCGGCATCAACCAGGGACAGAGTATGTTCAATGTGTTGATGGCACTTCCCTATGAATACCCCAACAAAAAAGTGGTTATTATTACGGCGGACGATGCCTGGGGAACAGAGGTTGGAGATACCCTTAAAAAGAATTTTAAAGAAAAGGGCTGGGATGTTGCCATGCACGAATTAGTTCCCTATGGCACCAACCAATGGGGTCCTTTGCTCACAAAAATTCGTAAAATAAAACCTGCCATCATCCATGTGGAAATTGTCTCTGCCCAGGAAGTCATCACCTTTTTCCGGCAGTTCATGAAAAAACCCACCAACTCTATTTTAAGCTACGGATACTCCCTGGTTCCAAGAGAAGTGGTGGACACCATGGGTAAAGAGGCCGACGGCCTCCTCGGCGAAGTTCCCACTGCCATGCCCACCCCCGAAGCACCCACCCCGGAAGCCCAGGCGTGGTTGGATAAATTCAAAACCATCTGGACACATCTTCCCCAGGCGGGTTCATGGGCCGCCTACAGCGGCGTTAAAGCATGGGCCACTGCGGTTGTGGCGGTTGGAGATGAAAAAAAGCATGAAGAGGTCAGTAATTACATTGCCGCCAACGGTTATAAAGGCGAAACCGGATGGTGGAAATGGGATGAAGATCATGTCATGAGAGCTGGCGGCGATGTCCCCATCGCCCATTACCAGGTCCAGAACGGCGAAATGATTGCCATCTTCACCGATCCACCGGCAAAACCCTACAAAGATTATAAATTTCAGGTACCCAGGTGGATAAAAAAATAGGTGTGTACTAACCCCACAACACAACTCATTTGACTTAAAGACCAAGTTGAATTTTAGGCATCCTTCATATGACCTCAAAAGTACTTTACAGTCTTTTAAAAAAAGTCCCTACAAATGGGGAATGATTAAAAAAAGTGCAAAGTACTTGTGAAGGATGCCGAATTTTATTTCTGACAAATGGCAGAATATGAAGTGTTGTGATATACAAATAGCGTCGTAGGGTTAATTAACAACTAAAAATTTCATCCCAATAAGAATGGCCTTCCTTAATCTTCCTTGACGTTGATAGAGGAAGGCCATTTTGGTTTCACAGAGGTGAGTTCAACTTAAAAATCAAACACAAAGACGCAAAAAAAGGTGGAGTACATGACAAAGAATGCAAAATCATTTAAAGTAAAATGTCAACTGGGCGGATGGCTCCTCTTCATTGCGTCTGCTCTATTCTATGGGATAGCCAGTATCCGATCCGGTGATCTTCTTGGATTTATGGGTAGCCTCTTTTTTCTGGTAGCCTGCTTTGTCTTTCTTATACCCTTTGTCTTTCACCCTCATTCTGGGTAAGTAAATATTCGGCAGCACCCCATATTCGCCTATTTTGGCCTGCTCACATAGCATTAGTATGCTACGCAGTCCCAAATAGGCGAATATGGGGCACTGGCCAAACAGTTACATGACCAACCCGAATGTTTACGTAATTTCAAGAAATTGTAATTTTCATAGGTTCAGACACACATGGAATCGCCAATCAAATAATTTCGTATTGTACACCCTTTAAAAGATGATAATCTTTTTGTTTTTATAAAATTTTTTTAATTAATAAAAAATTATATTTTTTTCAGTTCATCAGCGCAATTCAGAAGTCTTTCCAAATAAAATATTCTTCCAGCGTCCAGATACCATGTTGACACACCCTTTTTATAGACATAAATTATCACTTAACGGGTAAGACCAAACGAAGTGGACGCACTCCCATTTTCCCGGTTGGAAGCTTCTTTAGCGATGGGGGTCAGGCTTACGTTATTGGCATTATCGGTGCTTTTGGAGTTTGCACAGCCTGTGATCGATAACGCCAATAACACAAGCCTGACCCCGTTTACCTGAAAATCAGATCCATAGAATGCTATGATGATGATGCCGGGAAAATGGGAATGCGCCCAACGAAATCGCCCATTACATTACACATATTTTAGTATATGGTATGTTATTTGCTTATAAATATTTTTTAGTTAAGAACACATTCATAGAACAATTCATATTGGGATTTAGATAACATCCATGGCAGTAACCACCTGCCATAACGATACCTAAAACCACTATGTTTCCAGACTGTTGCACGAATTTTTATATAAACAAATGGCCAACCCAACCAATTAAAACGGGCTGGATAGAGTTTCATATAAAAAACTTTTAAATGTTTTTCATCAAGGAGAGAGAGAATGGGCAATATTTATGTGGGCAAAGAATTTGGTAACATCACCGCAGATGCCGTGGTCATCGGAGGCGGTATTGTGGGTACGGCAACAGCATTCTGGCTTTCCAAAGCTGGGAAAAAAGTGGTTCTCTTAGAAATGCGGGATGGTCTCTCCTCCTTGACAACGGCTGCCAGTGCTGAATGTTTCCGCACCCAGTTTACTGAAAAATCCATGGCAGACCTGGCCATGGAAAGTTTAAAAATGTTTGAAAATTTCAATGAAATAGTAGGGCTTCCGGATATTGAAATTGGGCTGACCCAGCGGGGATATCTCTTTGTCACCGACGATGACGAAATGGTTCCAGAGCTGGAAAAAGCCGTGGCCAGATACCATGAACTGGGGGTAACCTCTGCTGAATTTTTAAAGGGCGAGGCCCTGCATGAAAGATTCTCTTTTCTTGCCCCCGAAGCAAAAGCTGCCACATTTAATGGAGAAGAAGGCTGGTTCTCCACCCACGAAGGCACCTATGCCTTTGCCAAGGGCAGTGATGATGCCGATTTTTACATGAAAACCAAGGTCACCGGTATTAATACCGATGATGACGGCATCTGCGGTGTTGAAACCAGCCACGGGAACATTGAGACCCGCATGGTAGTTAACTGTGCCGGTCCCTTTGCCGCTGAAATCGGAAAAATGGCTGGCGTGGAACTGCCCTTTAGAACCGTACGCCGTCAAAAAGCCTACATTAAAACCCCCGCTGACATGGTACCTGAAAAAGCCCCCTTTATGGTGGATCTCATCAACCACAGCTACTGGCGTCCAGAAGCAGGTGGGATATTATGCGCCTGGGTGGACCCAGATGAACCGGAAACGCCCCCCAGTGAAAACCTTCCCACGGACTGGGATTTTGCCGCAGAATCAATCCACCGCATCTCCCGACTCAATCCCTTTTTTGAAGCCATTGCCGAAAACCTTGTGGCGTCCGACATTGATGTATCTGCCGGTCAGTATGTCTACACCCCCGACGATAAGCCCATCATCGGTCCCTGTGATGATGTCAAAGGGCTTTATCTCAACTGCGGATACTGGTGTGGTGTGATGATGGCCCCGGCCGCTGGCAAACGCATTGCCGATCTGGTCACGGGCAAAATGGAGAATAAGGATAATCCCCTTAGGTATTCCCGATTTGAAGAGGGCATTGTGGAAAAAGGCGCCACCTTCCTCAAATAGATCATGATCCTCCAGGTTTAATAAATGGGTTATTGTGCTTTTGTTCGCAGACAAGACCGATTCCATCAACAGGAACAAAAGCGCACCAATGGGAGCATAGTGAATCTATGTGCCCATTGGTGCAACGCAGGAGACGAGCTGAAAGGCAAGCAAAATTGGCGTAATTATTTGTTTCAGAGGCCCTTATTGTTCAATCATGCCCTTTTGGTGCCAATGTCTGGCCAGGTAGAGAAAAGGAGTGTCTGCCGCCGCCACTACCCATTTGAGCAGGTAGGTGGTCCAAAAAATTTGCCACAATATCCCCGATGGATACACCCCGACAAAGGCCAGGAGTGTGAAAACCGTTGAGTCCATTAATTGGCTGATCATGGTACTGGCATTGTTCCGCAACCACATCATGCGATCCTGGGGAAATCGTTTCCGCCAGAAATCATAGGCCCACACATCGTGGAACATGGAAATCAGGTAGGCCACAAGACTGGCCCCGGCAATTCTTGGCATGATGGAAAATATGGTGGCAAGGCTGGATTGGGCAAAATCGTCACTGGCAGGCACGAATCGCAACGCCAGGGTCATGAGAAGGGTCATGGACAACAGGGATAAAAACCCCACTTTCACGGCCTTGGTGGCTTCTTTTTTACCATAGATTTCCGACAGGATATCGGTGACAAGAAATGAAGATGCGTACACAATATTTCCCAAAGTTGCCGAGAAACCAAACAGATCCACCAGTTTGACCACTTGGATATTGGCCACAATGCAGGCAATGGGAACCCAGATAAAAAGTCCGATTTTACCGAACAGACGAAAAAAAAGAAGAATCATTCCAAAGTTGACCAGCAACATTACCAGCCATAAAGCTTCGTTCATACTACACCTCCTGTTTTGTTAAGGCGGGGGTCGTCGACCGCCAAACTTTGAGGGGTTCTATCATATTATCAAACACTTGTAAAATGCTATTGTAAGTACTTAATAACCCAGGCGACAAAGCCTGTTTAGCCCTTTAAAAACCGGGTGATATTCAAAATGCTCCTTTCTGGCGAATATCTGGCTGGAACCACTTTCGACAAATACAACAAGGCCTTCTTCCCCGTGAATGTCTAACCATTATAGCCTCCAGAGTTCAGGTTTATATGGAGAGAACAACCTTAATGAGATTGATTGTAAAAACGGCGGGATAAGACAGCGGGGGGTTCTGAAAAGCGGTCGTCACAGTATTTTGCCATTTATTTGGGACTTAGGCGTTATAGTATTTACATCTTAGCAAGCCTCATTTGATAATAACTTAAAACGATATCACTTCACAATTTGTCATATACCTATTCAGTGCTGTTTCCCAATCAGGCCCTCCTATGGTCAATGCCAGGTGTTCTGCCATATGCACCGGTCGGATGCCTGACCCGGCGTTCCTGGACAGGCCCTGGATACAGGACGGACAGTTGGTAAGGATGATTGATTCCGCATCATCCGGGGGGATGCATTCCCTAATAGCCTGCTGCTTACGGATCAGCATGGCATTGGAAATATCAGGCCGTGACAATGACATTGTGCCTGCTTCAGAACAGCAAAATGGCACAGGCCTGACAATACCGGATGTAATAGTTCTCAGGATCTCTTCCCCCTGACCCTTCAGGGAATCATGGCACGGCGCATGGTAGCAACAATCTGTTTCCAGTTGGACGTTGCATCCCCTATCAATGATAAACTGGGAGATATCTGAAAGACCACAGTTAAAAATATGGTCGGTATTGAGCTCCGTTAATGACTCCAGGCAGGTGCCGCAACTGATGATAACCGCATCAAAGTCAAGATCACTGAACATACCGCGGATCTGGCTGAAAATAATCGTATTCCTGAGAGACAACATCTTGGCCTGCTCGTTTTCAGCCGATGTTTTGAACGGAAAACCGCAGCACAGAAACGGGGGCGGCAGAATCACTCTTATGCCATGGTGGAGTAGCAGGAATAAAGACGCCTTTCCGATCTGGGAAAAGAGCCTTTCCGATCCGCATCCGGGAAAATAAAACACTGTTCCGGCAGCTTTGCCTGAAGGTTCTGCAAGAATGGCCTGGTTAAGGCCGGCTTTGGGAGTGATGCTTCTCAGTGTCCGTGCAGGCGGTGTCGCCATGGGAAAGAGAAACCGCTGGGCCAGCCGTCTCTGTTTCATGTTCATGGCCTCCGGAAGGTGTTGAACGGTTTTTACCGCCAATTGCTGGGCCCTCGTTCCCATGGATACCATCAAGGCCCTCATGCCCGTATTGACCAGTTCATTTCTGCTCTTGAGATAGGAAAGAGAGAGGCGCGTGGGAAGCGCCTTATGTTTGACACGCTTTTCATTCAGGATTTCCCGTTCCAGAATGCTTACCTTTCCAGAGTCAATGTTCACCGGACATTTGTCATAGCATTTGTGGCAGATGGTGCAGTGGTCGGCAATTTCTTCCAGGTAGCTGAGTACCTTGAACTCCGTTGAGTGAGTCCGCTGTGTTTCATACAACAATGCTTCAATCAGTGCCCCCACAGCAAGGTTTTTGTTTCTCGGGTGGAAGAACAGGTTCTGATGGGGATAAAAAACAGGATAGCTGTCTTTGCACCGGCCACATCGGACACAGTTGGCAATACTGCTCGACAGGGCTCCCAGGGAGCCATGGTGGAGAATGGACGCTTCTAATTCAAGCAGGTTGAATGAGGGGGTGAAGACTTTATCTGCCACCAATGTATCACACAGTTTGCCCGGATTCATGATGCGACTTGGATCAACGATGTTGCGATACGCCTCCAGGGCCTGGATATTTTTTTCCGGCAGGTGTTTGATTTTTGTAATACCGATGCCGTGTTCGCCGCTGACCACGCCACCAAGCGTTACCGCTTCTTCCATAACGGCGTCGGCTGTGGCTGCTGCACGCGCCATCATCTCCCTGTCATTGGAGAGTACAGGGATATTGACATGGACATTTCCGTCACCGGCGTGCATATGGGTTGCAATGACAATGAGCCTGGCTTCATTCTCACCGGCTATTTTTTTAACTGTCTCGGATACCAGGCTGTACCCCCGCAGCAAATCCAGCAGAGAAGAAATAAAGTCAGCCGTGTGGACACCCGATGTTACCGTCGGGCATCACCATGGTATACGATAAAATATTATCCAAGGCTGTTCCCCAGAGAACCGCTTTCTTTCCCCCCGCGTTTTCGGAAATATTGCCTCCGATGGTGGATGCCCAGGAACTGGTGGGATCGGTTGCGAAGACCAGGCCATGTTTTTTTGCCTCTTTCATGGCATGATCGGTGATAACACCCGCCTCCAAGCGCAGGAAGGGAAACCGGTCGCCTGTGTCGGTTTCAGCATAATGTACCCCATGGATACGGTTTAGTTTCTCCGTATTGAGGATGATGCAGGTGCGGGTTAAGGGAACACTTCCACCGGTAAGCCCGGTACCGCCACCCCTGGGGATGATATGATAGCCAAGCCGATGGATGGTAGTAATCAAGTCGGGGACCTGATCGGGATATGAAGGGCACACTACAGCAGCCGGTACAAATAAGCGCCAATGGTTACTCTTGCCGTAAAACATCCGGCAAACCATCAGCGTCAGGGGTAAATATTATGGATGATGATCAGGAAATACCCCCAATCTCGGATCAAGTTTTAAAAACATCGGACATGTGTTTCCGTCACGTCCACCTTGATTTCCATCATCTGGTTGATGTTCATCAGCGCTAAAATAAGAGAGGAACACACATTCTGTCAAGACAATTAGTATTCACTAAGTTTCTATTTATGTGCCGGTTTTATTTTTTATCTTTTTAAATAACGGAAACTATCTTTGAAGTGAACTTCATGATTTCTCAGGTAATATTTTCATCTTTAAGTGAGTCGACGAACAGATTCGATCCCTCATATTTTTAATATTAATGCTAACGGTAGAAATAAGCGGCGGTTGTTTTTTCCGTCCGCTTCATTTGTGGGTTATGCCTTCACAGACTTTTTTGATGAGAGGCATAGTTTCATGGACATCCCCGGAATACCACTATCTCCTTGTTGCAGATTCTGGCTTCTCAAAGTAGCACTGCCACATGAGGCCAAAACCTATCCCGAAGGCATCATCAAAAGGTTCCTGAAAATCCTCATATTTAACCTCGCAGAAGGCATATAGTTGTTTCCAAATATTAACTCCGAGCATGCTTTGTCCTGAAACGCTGTCATTGCGGTATTCATTCAATGGGTTATCAAAGTCTATGTCACACCATGTACTGGAAAAGCACTTTACCCGCCCGATACTAAATGGAATTTTTAGGTGAGGAGAAATCATCCACCAGTTATGTCCTTGCCGACCATCCGTGCGGGCCAGAAAGACGGTCGTATCAAAAGTAGCATGGATTCTATTAAGAAACTTGCTTATACCTCCAAAAGTTCTGGTACCTCGCCAACGGAAACCGAAATAACAACGATCGTCCGTAAAGGTACCTATATTATATTCAATGGCCACATCAAACATATGCAGAACAATGTTATCTTCGGCAATACCGAATGTGTTCAAAGGCTTGAATAGGTCGAAACTTCCGCAATGGTTTTTCAGATTGGTTTCATCGTGACCATGGTCACCCGTAAAATCAACAAACCCATAAAGCTCCAAGTCAAATGGTAAATCGTTGGTTTCAAATTCAGGCGTCAATGTGACAAATTCTCTTTCTGTGCCATATTGATAAGAAATATTAGACCACCAAAACTGTTTCGCTTGATCCTCAGCGCGCCCAATCCCTATAAAAACAAAATACTCAAAAACGATAATGGCCAGAAACCATACAAAATATTTACTCATGTAGATTACCTCCGTGATTCCCCTTTTGTGCCTAATGATTCGATGTGGATGTATGCCCAGCATGGCGCACTTTGCGATGGAAACGCCCACGTTTACACACTGGGTGCGTGTGCCGAAAACATGGACGCGCGATACATTTTCCATTATGTCTCTATTGGCCAGCCATCCATCATTTGCTTTCCTCTGTCTCTTCTTTGCGCCCCATGATTGACGGTTTATTCCAAAACAATCCCGAAAAGAGTGCTCTGTTGCCAGTCGATTGCAATACGGTATTGCAAAATGCATACCATAAAATTATTACTAATAATTCATGTGGTTTAAAAAAATAATTGACAAACTCTGTCATATGTGACAAAATTTTCTGTCATATATGACAACTTTCCTATTTCCTATCACATGCGACAGATACCAGGGAGAGAGTGGTGACCATTAATGACAAGGAGTTCTTCCACCAAGCGTCCAAACGAATCTGCGGTAACTTGGACACAAAAACCATGCTGACAGACATCCACAAGTATCTTGAAAACTTCATGCCAGCTCAAAGCCTGGATTTGAATACATACGAGCCGGAAAACCGGGTACTTAGCAATATCGCTTCTGCAAGTTTCTATTCTGAAACGCCATTGCGTTATCCGGCCAGGTTGTCCAAAGAAGCCGCACTATTCGTTGAAACAGAAAGTTATGGCCCGGTGGTTAGCATGATTAACCGGTCGGAAATGCAACCAGTTGCAAAAGAGGTTGAATTGAAAGCAAAACAGTCCCCACTTTGTTTTTTGCTGCTACACCTGAAAATAGCTGATAAAAGGCTCGGTGAACTTGTGATTTCAGCCCGGGGACGAGACTTGTTTAGCAAAGAACACGCTCGTTTGCTGGAACTCCTACATGATCCTTTTGCCATTGCCATTGCAAACATCTTAAAACATCAGGGAGTCCTGCGCCTACAGAAGAAGCTATCCGATGACTACCGCTACCTGGCCAACGAGTTGCGTCAGATTTCAGGGGCCGAAATTATTGGTGAAGCGTATGGATTAAAACCTGTCATGGAAATGGTCCGACAAGTGGCCCCATTGAATAGCCATGTGTTGCTCTTGGGCGAGACCGGCGTGGGCAAGGAGGTCATCGCCAATGCAATTCACTATTCTTCGTCGCGGCAGAGCGGTCCATTTATAAAGGTCAATTGTGGGGCGTTACCCGAAAACCTGGTTGACAGCGAACTTTTCGGTCATGAAAAGGGGGCTTACACTGGCGCCGGAGCAACCCGCCGAGGCCGATTTGAGAGGGCTCATGGCGGCACGATCTTTCTCGACGAAATTGGAGATATTCCCCTTTCTGCACAAATACGGCTTTTACGCGTAATTCAGGAAAAAACTATCGAGCGGGTGGGAGGCAGTGACCCAATCAAGGTGGATATTCGCATCATTTCCGCCACACACAGGGACCTGCAACAGATGATCCTTGAGAAATCCTTCAGAGAAGATTTGTGGTTCCGGCTCAACGTGTTTCCAATAACGATCCCGCCGTTGAGACATCGAAAAGCTGATATCCCGGCTCTGGTCAAGCACTTCGTCCAAAAGAAATGCCGTGAGATGAGAATTCCAGCCCATCCGACGATCTCGTCGATTCAAATGAAAAAGCTAATAAAACATGATTGGCCCGGGAATGTGAGGGAATTGGAGAATTCAGTTGAGAGGACTCTCATACACGCTTTAGCTGGCGCACCTAATGATAGACTAATTTTTGATGGTATAAGCAGGCCGTATCGGCAGTCCCATCATCTATTATGCCCCAGTCTCGAACAAGACGTGCTAACCCTGGATGAGGTGATGCGGAATCATATCGAAAATGTTCTCTTGTTGTGTAACAACAGAATCGACGGCCCAAATGGAGCTGCCGGCCGTTTGGGTGTAAACCCCAGTACACTCAGGCACCGCATGCGCAAACTTGGCATCACGTTTGGAAAAAGAAGAAAAGCAACTGAAAATTAGCTTGGTGCAGTTCAGGAACAAAGTGATCATTGTCATAACTCAGTATTTTTGGAATAATTTCATTATTTGCCTATTGTTGTTTAGTTGAAAAAGCGAATCAGTATCATTCTTGTCAACTTAGCAATAATTTGATGTCGTGTTTCAGTGATTACTTTCCATTGTTCATTACTGGTCGGGTAACCGGGGGCTGTTGCCGGCCCCAAGCCCCCTGAGAACCACCGTGCGTGAGAGTTTCCTCCCCTCACACAGCTCAGGCCTCCGAAAAGGCATCCCTTGCGGTCAGCCTGCCCTTGCGGGCGAAGGGACCGGGTTTTCACGTTCTGCATTGTTCATCCGACGGATGATTTAGGTGTGCTCTCTGCGCCGGCGGTACGACAGTTCCGTGCGGGCAGTTATGAAACCCGCAACCTGACCACTCGCCGCAAAAACAGGGAGCGGCCTTCGACCTGTTAATCCCCGCAGGTCTGTGCTCATTGACGACGCCTGCGGACATTCATCTGATTTCACCATATCACCCGTTCCTGGCCCTTGCCGGAGGAGGATTCTCCGAGATCAGGTACATTGTCCGCGGGGCTTCGCACCAACCACACAGCGCGTGGCAGGCACGCCCGCGTAGGAACTGGTAGGAACATACCAGATATTCAGGCAAATTCTTGAACATACGAAACAATGCGACTTCGTGTCGCACCATAACGGGCCGGGCTGTTAAGCCGCGAGACTCGCAGGGCTTGAAAGGAAATGGCTTTATATTTCATTTAAAGGCTGAGAATCGCAGTCGGCTTCAACGCCGTGGATAGGTGGAGCGC
>JASFYZ010000030.1:0-7291 GCA_045046665.1 Desulfobacterium sp. | reverse complement strand
AAATTGATGTTTCTTCTACTCCTTTGAGCATGTATAAAAAATTGGCACCATGGTCCAGATCATCCCGGGGGGGCACCTGGGGGTGCCCATTGCGGATGCGTTCCCATGCGGCCACAAGGGTGGGAAATCCCGCAATGATATAAAGTGCACTTTCCAGGGCTGCTTCAATGCTCTTTTCTTCGGCACGGGCATCGGCCTGGACCAGAAGGGGGATGGCAGCCTGGAAAACATCCATGGGTTTGGAGGACGTGGGAAGGGCTTTCATGAATCGAAAAACCGATTCAGAAATTTGCCGCTTTTCTTTTAATTGCTCCTTGAATTGAGCCAGCTCTTCCCAGGTGGGAAGGGTTTCATGGAGCAGCAGAAACACGATTTCCTCAAAGGATGCCTTTTGGGCAAGGTCTGCCACAAGGTATCCACGATAGATCAGTTTTCCCAGTGCCCCGTCCACATTGCTGATTTTGGTACTGGCCACACTGGCACCTCGAAGGCCTGTATTCATTACCGGCATGCACTCGTTCATAGTTGTCCTCCTGCCCTAAAAAATCTTTTCCGGCGGTCTTCTTTCCGGAACATATTCCCCCACCTTTTCCCCTCCATGGAGAGACTGTGAAACATAGAGACCACAAAAACAGGCACCATATTCTTTGACGTCTGCTTCCCGATAATCACAGGGACAGATGATATCTTTATCTGTTTCTTTGTCACCGCATGCCAAACGGCAAGGGCACGCCATGTAGCCGTAAATTCCCTTGTTGTTCATCAGGGCGTCAAGGAGTTCATATACCAGGTCAAGGTCGTTGTTAAAGTAATAACCCTTGGGTTCATGGACCTTTCTCAGTTTTTCATAAAACGTTTTAATATCCATCGTTAGAGTCCCAGCGCCTCCTTGATTTCATCTTCCTGGAATCCCACAATCACCTTTTCATTGATAACAATGGTGGGAAAGGAGCATCTGGGATTCATTTTTTTTATGTCCGCCACAATGGCTTTGCGCTCGTCTCCCTTTAAACAGTCCACATCAATAAAGCTATATTCCACACTACACTCGCTGAGAAATCGCTTGGCAGCCTTGCAGTGACTACATGTACTTAAAGAATAAATTGTTGCACAATTATTGCGATCATTTTCCGTTTCTGTCATTATTCCTCGTCCTTCATTTGGCATTCTTTATCCCATTCCGGGCAGGCATCTTCCATGGATGTTTCGTATTTAAGCACACATTCTCCACATTCCATTTCTACGTTGGGAACATCTCCAAATTTTTCTATGAGTTCTTCCCGGCTAAGGTGAGCCACTGCACTGCAACCGCACTGGGGACAGGATGTTTTTAACGCGTACTTTTTACCCATGATAACCTCCTAAGGAATTAATATTATATTTAAATAACTGCCACGGATAGATCTTGCATTTTTACAGGTTTTGTTTAGAACAAAACATGAGAGTTGTTCTTTGTTGTAATAAATTTCATTCAAGTTCCATACCATTAGATGGGCAAAGATGTCAAAATCATTCCCACTGTTTTGTTGATAAATTCATGCTGGAGTCCGGGGGAAATTATTTGTGAACAGGATCCCAATTAAAGTCATTCCCGGAAAAGACTATACCAGGACGCACAGGATTGTATTCGTATTCAAGGCGGATTTTTTGTGCCTAAGGGAGTCAGAGCAAATCAATTTACCTGCAAATCAAGCTGAGAAGCCGACATGTCTAAATCTGAAAAATATAAGTGGTAAATTGAAAACTTCTGACTCCCTGAATTGTTTTGGGCGCATTCCTATTTTTCCGGCCTATCATATAACCCGTTGATTCATTAAGTCAGCATCTCATTGATCGTAAATGTTCGGCCAGCACCCCATCTTCACCTATTTTGGCCTGCTCACACAGCATTAGTATGCTACACAGTCCCAAATACGCGAATATGGGGCACTGGGCAAATATTTACATTACCAATCCGAATATTTACCATTGATCTAAAACAAAATATCTTGATAAATCAAAGAGTTGAATTTCCAACCGGAAAAATGGGAATGCGCCCGTTGTTTTGTACCCCAATAATGAGACTTTTTGAACTGAACATGAGTCTTGAAAAAAAAAAATATTTATGGCACCATTTGCAACTACTCGATGATTACGTCTTTTTACGTTGCCATCTCTCCGGGTGGGGGCAGCGCTTGCATTCTTGGCAGTATCATTGGATCATGGATTTACATTAACAGATTATTCGGACCGCTAATTTTGCAAGGGGAAACCATGAAAAGAGATATCACAGTGAAAATTGGAGGAGAGGCCGGTCAGGGCATTCAGGCCATTGGTACACTTTTGTTCCAAGTGTGTCATGGCGTTGGTCAAAGAAGCTGGTGGTGCCATCACCGCCAATACCGTTGCTGCCGGAGCCATTCTCTCCATACTGTGTGCACCCTATAAAATCCTTGAGGATCTCCTCAAACAGTTTGTGCTTCATAACGCCTAAAAGGGCAAAAATCCTCCCCCTTTGGTTCCCAAGGTTCCGGTCAGGGTAGCCGTCGGGGGCTCTGCTGTCGGCACTCCGGTGCTGATTTTTCTTTAAAAAATAAAAAAAGGAGTTTAAATATGGCAAAATGGTATTGCACGATGTGTCACGCTGAAGTTGATCAGGAAAATGCCCCGGATCACTGCACCACCTGCATGGCAGCTGGAAAGTTGATCCTGGATGTTGAGGCGGGAATTCCTGCCACCCCTGAAGATGTGAGGAATCAGGCCAGAAAACGCCTCAAGGGGCTGTGCGCGGCCTATCCTGCCTGTGATGGCAATTTTGATAAAGTATGTCAGAAAGAGGCCTATGGTAAACCCATTGGATTTGGCGGGGCAGGGCAGGGTTCCTCCTTTCGGAACAATGCCCAGGCTCTTATGAATTTGCGTCTTAAAATGAGGGTGGTGGGGGAGCATGTGGAGCCCGATGCTTCCATTGAATTTCTGGGTATGAACCTGGATTTTCCTGTGATGGGTGCCTCCACCGCTGGCATTTCAAAATACAATGATGCCATGCCGGAAAAGGATTTCTGCCGGGCCATTGTCAATGGATGCCGTGAAGCCGGTACCATTGGCTGGCGGGGGGATACCTGGTTTTACACACCGGAAAACAATCCTGCGCTACAGGTGCTTAAGGAAGAAAAGGGCCAGGGCATTCCTATTTTTAAACCCAGGGCCCAGGACGTTTTAAAAAGATTGATCCACATGGCCGAAGACGCAGGCTGTCCTGCCGTGGGTCTGGACCTGGACGGCTGTGGTTCCACCATTATGGCCCGGAATAACCAGCCGGTGTTCCGAAAGAGCATGAAAGATATCAGAGAGCTTGTGGAATTCACCTCTTTGCCCTTTATCACCAAGGGCATCATGGCCGTGGAAGATGCAGAGGCCTGTGCCGAGGCCGGAGCAAAGGTGGTGGCTGTTTCCAACCATGGCGGCAGGGTTCTGGATGCCACACCCGGTACCGCTGAGGTGTTGCCCGACATTGCGGATCGACTTAAGGGCAAGGTGTTTATCACCGTGGATGGGGGTGTCAGGACCGGATATGATGTTTTGAAAATGATCGCCCTGGGTGCCGATGCCGTGCTGCTGGGCCGGGATACCATCCGGGCCGCCGTGGGAGGAGGTACCCTTGGGGTACGGCTCCACATGGAGCATGTTAAAAAAATATTTAAAAAAGCCATGTTCATGACCGGCCAAAACCGTGTGGCCGACATTGACAGGAATATTCTTTATTAAGGACTCAATTTTTTGAGTTGGTAATCTGGCCCATGTTGTATGGCTACAAACACCATGGGCCATCATTCTTATGATGTGGGCAACGGAATTGCCCTGGAGACGTTGATGTCACTGATTTTTCTTTATCTTGTCCTGGGGGCTGTTGCTGGAGTGCTGGCAGGCCTTTTGGGTATTGGTGGTGGGCTTGTCATTGTGCCCATGCTCACCTTTGTGTTCACAGGCCAGGGCTTTGCCCATGACCACATTCTTCATCTGGCCCTTGGCACATCCCTTGCCAGTATTTTATTCACATCCCTGTCAAGTGTTCGGGCCCATAATAAAAGAGGGGCGGTAATCTGGCCAGTGGTACTTAAAATAACCCCGGGAATTCTGGTGGGCACCTTTGTGGGGGCATGGATCGCTTCCCAGCTTAGTACCAACTTTTTAAAGGGCTTTTTTGGCGTATTTCTGCTTTATGTGGGGACCCAGATGCTTCTGGGTATCAAGCCTGAATCCACCCGTGAGATGCCTGCTAAGTCGACCATGTTCGGTGCCGGTGGGGTCATTGGTGTTTTTTCCAGTCTGGTGGGTATCGGCGGCGGGACCTTGTCGGTTCCCTTTCTGGTGTGGCACAAAACGGCCATTCGTCATGCCATCGGTACCTCTTCCGCCATTGGGTTTCCCATTGCCGTGGCCGGTACACTGGGGTATCTGGTCAATGGATGGGGTGTGGCGGATCTACCCCTTTACAGTCTGGGATACATCCAGGGCACAGCACTTGCAGGAATTGTGGCAGCCAGCGTCTGCACGGCCCCGTTGGGGGCAAAGCTTGCACATACGCTTCCTGTGGACAAACTTAAAAGAATTTTTTCATTGTTGCTTTACTTTGTGGCAATTCGCATGATTTGGTCTATTTTTTAATTTTTTTATGTATGGAAGTGTCAACAGCCGAGCCTCCGTCGAGCAGGGCTGACCAGAATTTTGGGAACCAAAGGGTAAAAATACCCCCGACGTTTCCGTTTCGGTCAGGGCCGTCGTTGGGGGCGGCATTGTGCGATGTTTATTTTGTTGTTGTCGTGGACAAATGCCCATGGCAGTTATTGTCAGTATCAAAAGGAGATTAAAATGGCTGAAGTTTTAATTGTTTATGCAACCCGTTCCAGAGAAACCTTGAAAATTGCTGAACTCATTGCCGAGGGTGTTCGTATTTCCGGGCATGGCGCCACCTTGAAAAATGCCAATGAAATTAAATCCGAAGAGGCCTTAAAGGGGTTTGACGGATGCGTTTTCGGTTCTGCCACCTACCATGGGGAAATGATCGCTTCCATGAAACAGGTTCTGTTCATTGCCGAGCGGGCAGAATTAAAAGGCCTTCCCGGAGGCTCCTTTGGTGCTTTTGGCTGGAGTGGGGAAGCTCCCCAACGTATATTTGATACCATGGTTAATATTTATGGGATGAACATGGTGGGTTCCCCCCTGATGCTTAAGGCCAGTTGGCTTGAAGGTGGTATTCCCATGGCCCAGGATTACGGCAAAGATATTGCCAAATTGCTGGGATAGACGTGATTTCTCAAATTTCAGAAAAATGGAATTTTACCTTTTCCAGGCCTCGCCGGGATATTGATATTCCCGGCAGCCCGGAACGGTGTGAAGAGCGGATGGTGGTGGAAGATCACCACCAACAGCGGTTTGTGCTGGAAAAATTTACATTGGACCAGATATCCCACAAACGAAAAATAGCCTTTGTTCTTCATCATCTTAAAAAACAGGGGCTTTCATGGGTTTATCCCCCTTTGGATAATTTTGAACAGGCTGCCATCACCCGTTTCCAGGGGGCTGGTTGGCAGTTGACTCCCTTTATCAACGGCGTTGCCCTGCATCGACCTGAATATGCCTTTGAGGCATGGCGGGGTGAGGTGCTGGCCCGGGTCCTGCTTGAATTAAAACAAAGGGTGGGTAAACCGCCGGGGGGTGAACAAGGGGATGTCTTTTCCATCACCACCTATGTGACCCAGCTCAGCCAGACCCTCAAGGGGCGTGAGCCAAAGATATATAAGCAACTGGAACCGATACTCAGCCACCTCCACCAGAATTTTTTTTCAGTACATGATCAAATTCCCCTGGGGTTCAGCCATGGCGATTTTCATCCCATCAATATCATTTGGTCCAAAGATGGCATCAATGGGGTTATTGACTGGGAGTTCATGGGTTGGAAGCCTGAAATCTATGATCTTGCCAATCTTCTGGGTTGCCTTGGCATGGAAGATCCCCCGGCTTTGGTGGGGGATCTGGTGTCGTCTCTTCTCCACGACCTGGAGGCCGGGAAGTTCTTTTGCCCTGTGGGCTGGCAATCGTTGCTGGACTTTGTCATTGCCCTTCGGTTTGCCTGGCTTTCTGAATGGTTGAGAAAAAAAGACCAGGAAATGATTGATTTGGAACGGGTGTACCTCAACCTGCTTGTGGAAAAATATGGGGATATCACAGCCAGTTGGAATGCAATGCTGCCAAGCTCCTCCTAACAACTGCCATGCATGTTTTAAGAAAAAACAGCACCAGAGTGTCGATAATAGAGCCTCCGGCGGCTGTCCGTGGCAGTTTATAAGAAAATGTGGCACCGGAGTACCGACAGCAGAGCCTCCGGTAACTGGCCTAACCGGAACATTGGGAACCAAAGGGGGCAAAAATACCCCCCGACGTTCCCGTTCCGGTCAGGGCCGTTGCCGGGGGCGGCATAGCACCATTTTTAATCTTTGTTGTGGCAAGGGATCTTGCTATATTCGTTTATATGAAAGAATGGGGTTGATCATAAGATGGGCCACTATACGGGAGATAGACTCTTTATCATCACAACCTACAGTAATAACAATATCTATTTTCCACCATCAAAATTCCATTACAAGATGGCCGACGTTATGATCAAACCCGAAAGAATCCTCTTGGTCATTTCTCTGAAAAGATAATATCCCCATAAAATGTGGTAGCTTCGTCACCGGTATTGTCGGTGTCGGTCATGATGGCCACCCCCGAAATTATGGGAGGTTCCTGGCCAAACAGTTCTCGGTAATCCTCCCGGATATTTCGGCGTTCCTCAACCCAGGTATTTAAATTGCTGCTGCCGCTTTCCACCACCACCATCATCACCTTTTGGGTGTAGGCATTGGGTATGGTTGTCCCCTGGGGAGCCTTTCCATCCCAGATGTAGTTGATGGCGCCCATGGGGGGATATTCACCATAAATCAATTTTGCCGCTTTATATTTTGTCTTTTCAAAAAATCCCAACCGGGAGCCGTCATAGGCAAAGGTGATATAAATTCGTGCGGGATAATCGTCCCCTGATTTAAGGGTGACATCACCATTTTTTAACATATTCTGGGTTTTCCATCGCCAGGAAATAACCGGGTATTGCATGGGATCAATGGAGATTCGTCGCATGAGCCCCGAAGATGCCCCATTGCTGTGGGCCTTTATGACCATCATGCCATCCTCCCGGACTAAATTATAGGTGGTGTGATTTGTTATTTTTTTGAACTCCATGGGTTCCCAGTCCCGGGGCTGAGCATCTTCC
>JASFYZ010000029.1:0-3668 GCA_045046665.1 Desulfobacterium sp. | reverse complement strand
GCCAAAGATCTTCCAAATATCTGTTCCCTTGCAGGGCTTTTGTGTGCGCTTTTAGGAATTTATTTTGCCATTCTACAACATTTTTCCATTGCCGTCGTTGCAATGATCTGGGCCGTCCTTTTTGATTGGGGAGACGGCATTATCGCTCGAAACATGACCGGCAGAACGGAAAAACAAGGAGAATTTGGAGGGCAGTTGGACTCGTTGATTGATATGGTGAGTTTTGGCATCTGCCCGGCTGTTTTTCTTTTAAGTTATGGCCAGTTCAGTGGGTGGTATTTGCCGGGTGCCTTTGTGATTGTTGCCACCGGTGCCATACGACTGAGTTATTTTAATGTATTCGGTCTTGTGGACAGCTCAACTTACAAGGGGCTTGCACTGGACAACAATGTTATTCTATTCGCGTTTGTTTTTTTGTTTGAGGGGGCTTTTAGTCCCGGCATTTTTTCTATCATACTCTATGCAATATTCATGATCATGGCGGGCTTTAACCTGTCATCCCTGCGTACACCAAAATTTTCCGGTGTTTGGTTTTATGTCCTCATGGGGTATACGGTGATACTGACACTCATTTACAGTTTTATTCTTTAAGCTGCCCTGATGGCTGGTCCATGCGCTATTAATTTGGGAAATATCCTCATTTGTGATACCTTGTCTTTCAACTATTCCGTCACTTTAGTTTTGAATTAAGGTTAAGGGATATATCAGGATAAAGAAAGGGGCTGACCCAGGGTAGTGGGTTTCGCCGGTACACTGAACACGCATTAAGGATAAAATTATTCATGCCACACATCATCGTAAAACTGTATGCCGGAAAATCTGAGCAACAGAAAAAAGAGTTGACCGAAAAAATTGTGAAAAGTGTTGTTGAAGCCACAGAGTGCAAAGAGACGGCAGTCTCCGTGGCCATTGAAGAGTTTGAAGCCCAGGATTGGGCGGAAAAAGTCTACAGGCCGGATATCCTTGATAACCAGGCCAATTTGTCTAAAAAACCGGGTTACAATCCTTTTGCCCAGAAAGCAGAAGACAAAAACCAGGAAGAGATTCCCAGTTTAATGGAGTATGTCAGGGCATCGGCAGCACTGGCTGCCGAGGAAGATAGCAGCGGAATGTTTAACCCCATGGCATGGCTGGACCTTGAAATAGAGGATAATCCCGACTCTTTTGATCCCTTTTTTGATACCCCATGGCATGGGTTGTCTGGGCAGGATCAGGGGGAACGGATGATGGCTGTCAGGCGGATGTTGTAATAATGAAAAAAATATTTTATCCAACAATGCTGCTGGTCTTTTTGCTCACAACCGCTTCATGGGCCCATGATGGCGGTGGGGGGGTAACGGTTGATGTGTTGGCAAAAACAACAACCAGCTGGAACGGTGTATCCTTGCCCGAATACAGCCCGGGAACCCCCGAGGTGACAATTTTGAGGATTGTTATTCCAGCAAAAACAGAACTGCCCCTGCATCAACATCCGGTTATCAATGCGGGTGTTTTGCTAAAAGGGGAACTGACCGTGGTTACCCAGGATAACAAGACATTACACCTGAAGGCGGGTGATTCCATTGTGGAAGTGGTGGATACCTGGCATTACGGTAGAAACGATGGGGATGGGCCTGCAGAACTCATTGTGTTCTATGCCGGTGTGAAAGATACCCCCATTACAGTTAAATCCCCCATCTCCCCATAAAACAGTTTTTCCTTATTACTCCCCCGTTGAAAGTCGGGTTGCCAGGTAATGCGGAAGACCCGCATCCATGATTTTCTGGGCTGCTTTGCCGTGATCGTAGGGCACCCGGTGGAATTCAATGAGTTGTGCCTCTGCGTCATAAACCAGGTAGGATGCCCGGGGATCCCCGTCCCTGGGTTGGCCAATGCTGCCGCAGTTGAAAATTTGTCTTTTCTTTGTGGCAGCGGGAAGTACGCTGTTGCTCAGGGGGCTTTTGACATAGACGCAGAAAAAATTTTTCCGAGTGATGGCTGACGGGGTATGGGTATGACCGGCGAAAATTATTTTAGATTTGCTTCTGGCAAAGGTTTTTGAAATGACCTTTTTCTTTGTGATGTAGGACCAGGTAAGGGGATTGTAGGGGGTGCCATGGCAAAAAGACAGGTTATCCTGATTGATCACCGTGTTCATGCCTTTTAAAAAAGAGAGATTGCTGCCGGAGAGCCGGTTCCGGGTCCATACCATGGCTTGATCTGCCCGGGTGTTCATGTTACTTGCATTTCCCACGGCGGCATTGTCGTGGTTCCCCTGGATGAAACAGATTCCAGGAAGGCTTTGTGCCAGGGCAATGCACTGGTTGGGATTGGCCCCATACCCCACAATATCGCCCAGACAAAAGTATTGGTCAATTTTCCGACGGGCCGCATGGATCATGAATGCCCGAAGGGCTTCCTGGTTGGAATGAACATCTGAAAAAACAGCAATTCGCATGATCAGGCATCCCTTTTTCTGGAAATTATTTTGTAGCCCCATGGGCAAATCTGATAATAGTACAGTGAGAACCAATTATCAAAGGAAAAGTGGAATTCTTCATTTGCCAGTTTCCTAAATTTAAAAGCAGATAATGGAAAATTTTATGCGTCATTACTGAGGCAGCATTAAACCATTTGACAAGTTCCATGAAAATCTGTTTTGATATCTTTTTTAATTTGATGATCAAGTTTTCATTATTTAATGACGTAACTATGGAGAATGAGGCACATGGGGAAAAATCCGATGAAAAAAAAAGTAACCAAATGGATTAAAAAAGGAAAAGACCCCAGGAGTGCCCATTGGCAGGCAGCCCTTGAGGCCACACTAAAACTTTTTGCTCCAGATCTGGAACCGGGGCGACTCATTCCCATGGGCCCCCTGGAAGATGAGGATATTCTTGTTTTTGAGAAGGCCTTGCCCGCTGTGGACTTGAGCCCCAACGTCTCTGCTGCATTTATTCCACCACATCTTGCCAGCAAACTGACTCCCCCCGACACGGCGGAGGAACTCCATCGCATAGCCAAGGGAGAACCGTCATATCAGATTCTTATTTCCAGGCCGGGAGAAGAGCTGAGAGTTTTATCTGCCGAAATTTCCGAACACGCCACCCGTCCCGGTGTAGATCTTTTTCAGTCCGGCGCATTGCTGGGCAACTATGATTTTGACAATCAGTCCGATTGCCTGGACAGCCTTAGAAAAATTATCCGGTCACATATGTGGAAATCAGAAAAATGGACCCGGGAAGAGCACATGGCATATACCTTGAACTGGTTTGAAAAGGTGAGAGAGTTCAACAGTGCCACCGTGGTAGTGGAAAATGATTTTTCTTTTTTCCACACTCCCACCCTGATAAAGAGCACTAAAATGGATGCCATGTTTACCTTGATGACGGAAGATCTTCTCAAAAGAGGAAAAAATAAGAATGATCCCTTTGGTCAAACCCTTTCATCCATGGGTAAGGTAGGGGGGGAGAAGCAGGAACTTCCTTTGCTGGGTCAGATTATTGAAGATGGGATGCTCGGACAGTTGAATCTTATGAGATCCTTGGATCTTGTCAGTTTCAGTGATTTTACCAATGCCCAGAGTGAAGACTTTAAACGGGGGTTTGCGGAGACGGTACGCTATCTGGAAGGCAACTTGCTCTCTTAAATGAAAGATGCCCCATTTTTGGCATCCTTCATATGACCCC
>JASFYZ010000028.1:0-11559 GCA_045046665.1 Desulfobacterium sp. | reverse complement strand
TCTGCAAACCCTTTTTTTATTCTGGGAGTTTATAACAATATCATATAGACTTGAGCATTCGTGAGACCCAAACTGGTTGTATAATGACCAATAGGTACAATTTATTGTCCAAAGCGTTGATTGACATTAATATTTCACTGCCCATCAGCATACGAAAAGGGGAGAAAAAACAATATAATGAAGATTTATTATAAGATTCTCCTGACCCTTCTGCCCATGGTTGTCCTTCTGCTGCTCATTATCGGTCTTATCCACTCTCATTTCACCTCAAAGGCCCTGACAAACCTGGCAACCATATGGCTTGAAACCCGCTTATCCGAAACCATTCATATTGCTGAACAGCAAAACAATAATTTAAAAAAATACGACCTGGAAAGCATCCCGGCCAGCGTTCAAAAAGCCAAAATGGATGCGGAAAAAGAGATCAGCAGCATTGGGGTGGGAAAACAGGGATATATTTTTGTCGTGGATAAACAGGGCCGCATTGTTTTCAACCCGGATCCCTCCCTGGTGGGATATAATGTGGCAGGTGAAACCTGGTTCCAACAGTTAAAAGAACAAAGGGGAACCCTTATCTATCACTCAGGAAAAGGCTATAATCTTGCCTTCTATGGTTATTTTGAACCCTGGGAATGGTTTATCATTGTTACAGATCCCCAGAAGGAATTTTTCGGTGCAGCCCACCGCATAAAACCCTTGATATGGATCACCGGATTGTTGGGGGCCATGGCCATGGCAGTGGCGTTAATGATACTGACCCATGGCCTGACCCGTCCCCTTAAAAGCCTGACTGATGGCACCCGACGGGTGGGACAGGGGGATCTAAAAACCATTATAAAGGTGGAGTCCAACGATGAACTGGGTGAACTTGCCCGGAACTTTAACCAAATGACCCATCGTCTCCAGGAAATCACCATATTAAGAGATGAACTTGAGGAGGCTGTCAGGGAACGCACCAGCAAGTTGATGGAGATGAATAAACGGCTGGCAAAAACAGAACGACTTGCCGCCGCCGGACAGCTTGCCACCACCGTTGCCCATGAGATCAACTCACCGCTCCAGGGTATTTTTTCCCTGGTGGAATTGATGAAAGAGGATGTGCCAAAGGACAGTGAAACCCTGAAAGAACTTGAAAGTATTGACACAGGACTTCAATCCATTAAAAAAACCGTAAAAAATCTCATGGACCTGAACCGCCCCAGCGGGCTTGAAAAATCTCATATTAATATTAATCAACTTATTTCTAATACCTTCTCTCTTTTTAACTCACAAGTGGCAAAGGCGGGGGGGTCCATTCACTTGGATCTTGGACCCGACATACCACAGATATTGGCTTCTTCCCAACTGCTCAGCCACGTATTCATCAATTTTATCAACAATTCCCTGGAGGCCATAGCCGATGCTCCCCCTGCTGAAGAAGAAAAACCCAGGACGCCTGAAATTAAAATTCAGACCCGCTGTCACCAAAAAACAATTGTTATTCAATTCCAGGACAACGGACCCGGCATTAAAAAAGATGTGCTGCCCAATTTATTTGTCCCCTTTTTCACAACAAAGAAGAAACTGGGCATGGGCGTGGGCTTGACCATCTGTTCTGACTCAATTCATGAACACGGTGGGATACTTCAAGCAGGTAACGTACCCCATGGCGGTGCCATCTTCACCATCACGCTCCCCACAGACAACACCCCCCTATCTGACCCTGTCCCTTCCCATGAGAACCCTGTACAAAAACAAAAGAGGGAGCAGGCGTAACTCATCCATGAATTTCCTCCAATTTTTTCCGAAACTGCTGGTACAATATTTTCCAGCACTGATGAGCGGTTCTCTCATGACCCTGGCCTTTCCTGGCACCCAGTGGGCCTGGCTGGCATGGGGAGCACTGATTCCCCTTGTGGTGTCCCTAAAGGGAGCAGCCCCTGGCCAGACCTTCAAGATGGGGCTGGCCATGGGCATGATGCACTTTTTATCTTTAATTTACTGGATACTGCCCACCCTTCGCATCTATGGGAACTTACCCATTTTGCTGGCACTGCCGGTGCTTCTTTTAATGGCGTTTTACCTGGCCCTTTACCCGGGCATGTTTTGTCTGATTGTTTCCAGAAATTATTCCCATAAAAATATCCCTGCCTTACTGCCGTTAAAAGCGTCTCTTGCGTGGGTGGCACTTGAATTTATAAGGGCAAATTTATTCACCGGGTTTCCCTGGGGGCTGGCAGGATATTCCCAGTATCTGAATATAAATCTGATCCAGATCGCAGATATCACCGGTGTTTACGGCATTTCGTTCATCATTGTAATGGTCAATACCACCCTGGCCATGGCATGGCATCAGCTCAAAAGCAAAAACTACCCTTCTGAAACCAGAAAAGTCCACGCAATGGCCTTGGGTGTCTGGGGGGGGGTGCTTATTCTTGTGATAATGGGAATAATGATCTATGGCCATGAAAGACTTGCAACCATGGAAACAACCATGGCCCATGCCCCAAAACCAATTATTTCGGTGATCCAGGGCAATATCCCACAGGCAGAAAAATGGGATGAAGCCTATAAAACAGAAACGGTGTCAACCTATTGTCAACTTTCCCAAGTGTCTGTTCCTGGCCAGACAAGGGATCTTATCATATGGCCGGAAACCGCATTGCCCTTTTACTATACCTGGGACAAGGAGATATCCGATCGGGTGGATGCGTGTATCCGTCAGAGCAATGCATGGTTTCTCATTGGCAGTCCGGCCTTTTCTCTTCTGGGGGAGGATGACTTTCAATTTTTCAACCGGGCATACATGCTCACCCCCCGGGCCACCATCAGTGAATTCTATGACAAAAGCCACCTGGTTCCCTTTGGTGAGTACGTTCCCTTTGGAAAGTATTTAACCTTTCTGGATAAACTGACCTCCCAAGCAGGTGATTTTTCACCGGGACCCAAAGATGCCAAGCCCCTGGCATTTAAAAAAAATCGCGCAGGGATACTGATCTGCTTTGAAATTATTTTTCCTAAACTTGCCTCAACCATGGTGAAAAATGGGGCAGATCTGCTGGTAACCATGACCAATGACGCCTGGTTTGGTCGCACGTCTGCCCCCTTGCAGCATTTTTCCATGGCAGTATTCCGGGCCGTGGAAAACAGAAGGAGCGTTGCAAGAGCCGCCAACACCGGCATCAGTGGGTTTATTGATCCCAAGGGCAAAATCACCGGCACCACTGCTCTTTTTGAAAAAACCACCCTGACCCAGGCGGTTCCCTGTGTTAATTTAATGAGTTTTTATACCAGGTATGGGGATTTATTTGCCTGGTTTTGTCTCCTGACTACAATTCTATTCGCAGTGCCCTGGAAACATGTTTGGGGATTTTTTGGTAAAACTTGACCTCAAGTTTCAGGTAAGCCAACGTTTTATGGTCTTGAGGTGGGAAAGCAACACAATGAAAATAATGCCCATGATAACATATTGAATCACATGAACATGCTGTTCTAAAAAATCAAAAAAAACAACCCAAGATAAAATGGCGGAAAAGGTGCCCAGAAACACAGCACTGAAATTTCGTCCCACATGGATATTGAGCAAATATCCCATGATGGAACCGGTGACCGGTCCCGTCACCGGAAGGGGTAGCATAACAAAAAGAAACAGACCAATCCAGCCATACCTTTCTATTTTATCCTTATGCTTTTCCGCTTTATTTTTCATGGCAACGGCAACATACATCACCCATTTAAATTTAATATGGTTGCTCATGGAAAGAACAAATACGGAATAGGCCAGACAAACGATGAGAATTTCAAGATAAAAGTTATACAATAAGGTCCAGCCAAGGTTAAACCCCGCCATAAAGCACAGCCCGATACCCGCAGCCCGCCCTCCGAAAATGTGTGCCAGAAAAGCCAACAATAAATTTCCGGCCTTTGGGGAATCTATCACAGCAAACCAGGCAATCATGGCCATGAGTGCCACCGTCAGAAGAACCCCTCCCCATAATATCATGCCTTCGGGGGTCTGGTATATTTTGCCTTTTGGGGGAGTAAACTTTATGGAACCTGTTTTCAAAGGATTTTATCTGCCTTTTTTAACCGTCCGAGTAATTTATAAATTCACGTCATGAAATACTATATCATGAACCCAGAAATAATCAAAAACAGTAGAAAAGTCAAGAAAAACGAATTCATAACAGGCACTTGTTTTGTTGCAATGGGACAGGCTTTTGTGATAAATAAGGATCTGTTGAAAATCAGAAACCAGGCCCGTATGATCTGCTCTGAGGTACCATTTAGTTTAAACTCAATTAAAAGAAAAACCCACAGGAGAATCCCATGTCCGTAGAAACGAAACAGACCATTTCCTCTTTTTATGAAAAAGCCGAACAGCTCAAGGAGTATCTTTGACCTCCCTGTAAAGAAAAACAGGTTAGGAGAACTGGAAAGTTTCATTGCCAAGGAAGATTTCTGGAACGACAATGACAAGGCCACGGAATTGTTAAAAGAGCGGACACGGATATCCGATCTCATTGATGCGTGGCAAGGGATTTATACGGAAATAGAAGACGCGGAAACCCTGCTTGAACTTGCCCGGGAAGAGAAGGACAAGGCAGTGGAAAAAGAGGTGGAGGCCCAGCTAAAACGCCTGGCAAAAAAAATCAAAACCTTTTCCATTGATATCATGTTAAATGATGTGGATGATTCCAAAAATGCTATTGTATCCATCAATGCCGGAGCTGGCGGTACGGATTCCCAAGATTGGGCGGAAAAACTTTTCCGTATGTACACCCGCTGGATTTCCAAAAAGGGATACAAGCTACAGATCATTGATTATCAACCAGGGGATGAGGCCGGTTTAAAAGGGGCCACTTTAAGTGTATCCGGCACCAACTGTTATGGATTTATGAAGGTGGAATCCGGGGTGCACCGCTTGGTGCGCATCTCTCCCTTTAACGCCAGTGGAAAACGCCACACCTCCTTTGCCTCGGTGTTTGTCTATCCCGAGTTAAAGGATGATATTCAGATTGAGATTGATGAAGGAGATCTGAGAATTGACGTCTACCGGGCCAGCGGTGCCGGCGGACAGCACGTCAATAAGACCAGCAGTGCCGTCAGGATCACCCATCTGCCCTCGGGGGTGGTGGCCCAGTGCCAGCAGGAATCCTCCCAGCACCGAAACAAAGAGATCGCCATGAAGGTGCTGAAATCAAGGCTTTACAAGATTGAAAAAGATAAACAGAACCAGAAGATGCAGGATCTTCACGACGGCAAGGATGAAATCGCCTGGGGCAATCAGATCCGTTCATATGTCATGCACCCCTACCGCATGGTGAAGGATCACCGCACCAACTATGAGGTGGGGGATGTGGATCGGGTGATGGACGGGGATCTGGATCAATTCATTGAAGGGGTGCTGCTTTCCGGCAAGATATAATGGACCCCCAAGAAATTATCAATGCACATTACCCACCGGGTACAGCTCTCTACGATCTGTTTATGCGCCATGCCGAGCTTGTCACGGGAAAAAGTCTTGAGATCGCCCACAACGTACCCCATCTGCATCCAGATGCTGCCTTCATCCAGGAGGCGGCCATGCTCCATGACATCGGCATTTTCATGACCCATGCCCCTGCCATCCATTGCAGGGGCAGCCATCCCTACGTCTGCCATGGTTTTCTGGGTCGACAACTGCTGGAGGATATGGGATTTCCTCGCCATGGGCTGGTGTCGGAACGGCACACCGGAGCTGGCATCACCCTTAACAATATCACATCCAACCACCTGCCCCTTCCCCACCGAGACATGGTGCCGTTGACCCTGGAAGAACAGATCATCTGTGTGGCGGACAAATTTTATTCCAAAAGTCCGGACAAGGCAGGCGATGAAGGGACGGTGGAAAAAATCATTGCCTCCCTGTCAAAGATAGAACCCGGCCATGGAGAGCGCTTTGCCCAATGGGTTACCCAATTTCATCTCTGGCTCTCTTAAATATGATGATCCCATTTTTTCAGCCCGGTTTGTAGATAACGAGGTCTGCTTGTGTTGGCGCTTTTCTTTTATACCAGCAATCCTAATTGCTGACTCAGAATATAGAAGATACCAGGCTTGCGTTTATTAATGGTTCAGATACAATAGCAACCGCTTCTTCCAGGAAAGAAATAGGCCCCATAGGGGGGGGGGAGGCACAAACATATTTAAAAGAGGTTTCTGTGAAAAACAGCAAAATGCGTTTTGTGGGGATTCTGACCATTCTACTGCTGTCTGGATTTGTGACCACCTGCCTGATCAGCTATTATGTGGCCCATGATTCTCTATCCCAGCAGATCGCCGAGACCACCCTGCCGCTGACCAGCGACAATATCTATTCAGAGATTCAACGGGACCTGCTGCGCCCCGTATTCATCTCCTCACTCATGGCCCAGGACACCTTTCTCCGGGACTGGACCGTGGCTGGCGAACAGGACGATACCGCCATCATTCGATATCTCAAGGAAATTCAGCTCCAGTATGGCACCGTCACCTGTTTTTTTGTGTCGGAAAAAACCAGACGGTATTACCACGCCTCTGGAATCCTGAAAACAGTGAGTGAAATCGATCCCCAGGATGCCTGGTATTTTAGGGTACAGAAAATGCGGGAGCCCTACGAGATCAACGTGGACACCGACACCGCCGACAAAAATTCCATGGTGATCTTCATCAACTACCGAGTATTTGATTATGCCGGCCGCTACATCGGCGCCACCGGGGTGGGCCTTGCCGTCAATACAGTACGAGACTTGATCGACAGCTATCAGAATCGATATGGTCGGGAAATCTACTTTATTGACCCGGAAGGAGAGGTGACCCTCCACGGTTTAAGTTACAACGGCCCGGATAATATCCGCAAGGTACCGGGACTGTCAAAACATGCCACCCAGATTCTCACCTCACCCAGCAATGCATTAACCTATGCAGACAAGGGAAAAACCATCTATGTGAACAGCCGTCTGGTCCCCGAATTTGAGTGGTACCTCCTGGTGATGCAGGATGATGATCCCGCCGAATCACGTATTTTAAACACCCTGATGATCAATCTTACGCTCAGCTTTGGTGTCACCGCCATTGTTCTGCTGCTGGCCAACCTCACCATCGGAGGGTATCAGCGACGACTGGAAGAGATGGCAACCACGGACAAACTCACCGGGGCCGCCAATCGCCAGGTATTTGATATGTTGTTTAACCAGTGCGTCAAACAGGCAAAACGTCGGGGTACCCAGTTGTCTACCATCATGTTTGATATTGATCGTTTCAAAAAGGTAAATGACACATATGGACATGCCATCGGTGACCTCACCCTCAAGGCCGTCACCCGGACGGCAAAACGCCATATCCGGGATTCTGATGTTCTTTGTCGATGGGGAGGCGAGGAATTTCTGATACTGCTCACCGACTGCAACCTGGAGCAGGCCCACACCGTGGCGGAAAAGATTCGCCGGAACATTGAAACCGACAAAAGTGTGGTTTACAATAGTCAAGAGATCTGCGTTACCGCGAGTTTCGGGGTCACACAGCTGGAGAAAGAGGAGACCGTGTCCGATTTCACAAGGCGCGTAGATGGGGCACTTTATGCGGCCAAGGACAATGGACGCAATCGCACCGAACTGGCCCCATGATGCTCATGGAATTATGGAGCAAACACAAGCCCGGGCAGCATGGTATTTTCCAGGCATTTTCTTTGTGATTCAAAGGTCTGGCTTTCAGGCTCCGGAAGAAATGAAAGGGGCGTTCCAAAGGTCAGGGTTACCTTTGAAAAGGGTTTGGGAAGCATGAACCGGTCCCAGGAGTTAAAATACCAGGCATCCTCTCCGCGGATATAAAAAGGCACCACGAGGACCCTTGTCCGATGGGCCATTCGGATTACGCCAGGCTTGACGATACCCATGGGCCCCCGGGGACCATCAAGGATATGGGCACCAAACCCATGGGTGTTGAGATGATCCATCATGGCATCCATGGCCTGTTTCCCCCCCCGGGAAGATGAACCCCGGGAAGTATGCCAGCCGGTTCTGTTGGCCACTCCAGAAATAAGATCTCCATCTTTACTCCGACTGATCATAAGACCCGGATTGAATTTTGAATAGGTTTTAAAGTAGCGGATGGCAGAAAAAAACTGCTGGTGCCATCCACATAAAAGAATGGGGGTTCCCTGCTGCAGAAGGTGTTGCCATTTTTGTTCATTCTCCACACGAAACCGGAAGGTCAGGCTGTAAAACTGAATGAAGTAATAGATAAAACCAATAAACGGACGGGTATAGATGATCCACTTTAATTTTTTCAATATGCCGTTCCTTTTAAAAAATGGGGTTGATCATAAGAGGGGCCACTATACGGGATAAAAATTAGCACCCATCGCAAATACTTGGAATGATAGTGCTATTTTTAAAATTCCACCACAAGGTGGCCGACGTTATGATCAAGCCCTAAAAAATGAAGAGAAGCAATACAATATCAGCTTTTAAAAAGAAGGCAACCCCCAAAATTGACCCCGTTTCCGATGAATATCTTTGATCTCAAGAGCCCCAAGTTCTCATAACTAATTGAAATAGAGAGTGCGGTGAGTTTCCTGTCCGCCATCTGACCAAAATCTTATTTTTAACTCCTAACCCAGGAACCACTCCCATGAAAAATGACAGCAAGACCATCCAGACCATCCGACAGATGTTTGAGGCCCAATCCATTGCCGTGGTGGGGGCCTCTGCCGACCCTTCCAAATATGGTTTCATGACCTTGGACTGTATCATCAAGGGAGGGTTTCAAGGCAAGGTCTATCCCATTAATCCCAAGGGAGGTGAAATTTTGGGCCTCCAGGCCTACACCTCACTGATGGAACTGCCTGAAGTGCCCGATGTGGCGGTTATTCTGGTACCGGTGCAAGTGGTGCCCCAGGTGATTCGAGATGCCGGCAAAAAGGGAATCCCCGGTGTGGTCATCACCACGGCCGGTTATCGGGAAGTGGGCCGGGACGATCTGCAACAGGAGCTCATCGCCGTTGCCAGGGAAAACAACGTACGCATCATCGGCCCCAACATTGAAGGGTTCATCTATATGCCCAATAAACTCAATGCCCAGTTTTTCCCTGTGATTGAAAACCAGGGTCCCTTTGCCACCATATCCCAGAGCGGGTCCCTTACCAACGGCCTTGCCGAGTGGGCAGACAAAGAACAACTGGGCATCAGTGCCACCATTAACCTTGGCAACCAAGTGGACATCTGCGAGTCGGATTTCATGGAATTTCTGGCAGAAGACGATGCGGTGAAAGCCATGGGACTTTACCTTGAAGGGGTTAAAAATGGCAGACGATTTTTAGAGGCCCTGCAACGGGTGACTCCAAAAAAACCGGTGGTGATTCTAAAATCCGGCAGATCCAGTGCCGGAGAAAAATCCGTGGCCTCCCATACCGCCTCTCTGGCCGGAGCCCACAAGGTATTTCATGCCGCCTGCCGTCAGTATGGGGCCATCCCCGTAGACAATCTCCAGGATCTCTACGATTATGGCAAATTGCTCTCCACCATGGAGATCCCCCAAGGCAATCGGTTGCTCATCCTCTCCTCCTCCGGGGGCATCGGGGTGATTGCCGTTGATGAAGCAGAAACCCTGGGCATTGGTGTCCCAGCCCTTCCCCAGGCCTTTGTAGATGAGGTAAAGGCCTTGAACCTGTCCCCCCTGGGTTCCTACACCAACCCCATTGATCTTGCCGCCATCTGGGCACATGAGTTCCGGGAAGTGGCCCTTGTGGCAGACAAGCATGATGTGGCTGATGTGTTTCTCATCAATTTCGGCGATCCCATTGAAGGGGGCGGGGATATGATCATTGAATTGAAAAAACAGATCAAGGCCGGCATTGCCATCTCTTACATGGGTGGTGCCGAAGATGAAGCCATGGATCGTCCCCGCATGAACCAGGCCGGTGTGCCGGTTTTTTCAACGCCGGAACGGGCCGTGAAAGCCATTGCTGCGGCCATGGAATATGGCAGTTTTCAAAGAAAAATGGCTGATATACAGACGACCAGCCTGACTGCACCCATATTCCCCTGTGATCACGGCACATGTAATGATAAGGTCAATCCTGCCGGTGAGCCATTTCAGGGTGCACAAATGGATGCGCCTCCTGCCGATGCTCCCACCACCAATTCCGAAAAAGATACCGGAATCGCTAACTTTCTCCTGGAACCCCAGGCCGTGGATCTCATTGAAAAATACCAGATCCCCTACCCTCCCCATTATTTCAGCAATAATTTGAACGAGCTGATAACGGCTGCCGATGACATGGGCTATCCCGTGGTGCTCAAAGTGGTCTCAAAGGATGTGGTTCACAAGAGCGACAGCGGTGGTGTCAGTGTCAACATTAAAAATGCCCAGGCCTTGAAAACGGAATATGAGGTCATGGAATCTCGAATTAAAGCAGCCCATCCCCATGCCGTCATTGAGGGGATGCTGGTCTGTCACCAGGCCAAAGAAGGGGTGGAGCTCATTGTGGGTGCTATGGATGACGCGGTATTCGGCCCCACCCTCATGGTGGGTATGGGGGGTATTTTTGCAGAGGTCATGCAGGACACGGCCTTTCGAGTGGCCCCCCTCACCCCGGCCCATGCCCGGGAGATGCTCATGGAACTCAGGGGATATCCCCTGCTCACCGGTGCCAGGGGAACAGCCCCCTGTGATGTGGATGCCGTGGTGAATCTCATCAGGAATCTGTCTTGCCTGGTCATGGAAAACCCGGATATCAGGGAACTGGATCTCAATCCGGTGCGGGTCTATGAAAAGGGGCTTCTGGCCCTGGATGCCCGAATTATGAAATAATTAAAAGTAATTACGCAGCTTGAGTTCAAAGGGATGAGAATTTTGTGAAGCGGCACCCCCATCTGGAAAGCTTTGCCACGGACCCCACAACCGCCATGTTCAGGGTAAAGTGTGGTGCGTTATTTCATGGTGAGCCAGTTTCAGAAGGATATTGAAATCGAAATGATGCCTGATGAACAGGGATAACCAAACAGGAGGAGCCGTTGCAGGAAAGCATTAAACACCAAAATTTGAAAGATGAGTTTTATACACCTGAAAAATGTTATATTACCGAATTATCCAACACACCCGATGATCCGGAAATTTCCATTGCCAGAGCCAGGGTGGCACCCGGCGTAACCACCTGCTGGCATCGACTCCGGGAGACCGCCGAACGTTATTACATCCTCCATGGCAAGGGAGAGGTGGAGGTGGGGCAGCTGCCCCCCAGAGAGGTCGGCCCTGGTGACATGGTTCTGATTCCCCCCATGTGCCCCCAGCGTATCACCAACATCGGCCCGACAGATTTGATTTTCCTTGCCATCTGCACCCCCCGCTTTTCAGAGGATGTCTATGAAGATATAGAAGAGACCCCGGGTGATTCCAACACGCCCGGCTGATCCTTCATCAATTTTCCCGGTATTTTTTCGTAGCACTGCCCCTGAACATGTTCACATGACACTATTTAGGAACGCAAACTTATTAACCTGAGCAAAGATAGTAATTGATTTTGGTATAAGAGCAAGATGCATCACACGAGTAATAGTG